>CALGAJ010000209.1 GCA_937951975.1 uncultured Desulfotignum sp. | reverse complement strand
ACGTGTCTTCGGAAAATTTCTGCAGATAGAACATGATGGTCTGTTCATCGGTTTCTCTGTCCATGCCAAAGGCGCCGAGCCCCTGGTAGGTATGAATGAATTCATGGGTGTCTTTTTTCATGACATCTCCTGATTCTTATTTTTTTGAAACATACGCTGACCTTTTTTAACTTTAAATGACGGATGATGCAAGTCTTGACAAAAATATTTCATCTGATTTAATGGTCGTGTAACAGGGTCCTAATCAAAATCTAGCAAAAAAAAGATAGAAAAACAATTCCAGGGGAAACACGCGGTGACGGCTCATGGGGGCAGAACGCTTTTTTCCCGTGGCTGGGAATTTTTTACGGTATTCAAGGAGGCGGTATGGCAATCCATCTGCATCGGGCAATGGACAAGATCAAAACAGAGATCCTCTCGCTGGGTGCACTGGTGGAGGACCGGTTCAGAAAATCCATTCATGCGGTCCGCACCAAAGATCTGGAACTGGCGCAATGGGTCATCGATTCCGATTATGAGGTGGATGACCGGGAAATCGAAGTGGAGGAAGAGTGTCTCAAGATATTGGCTTTGTATCAGCCGGTGGCCACGGATCTTCGATTGATCGTGGCCGTGATCAAGATCAACAATGATCTGGAACGGATTGCGGATTATGCGGGAAATATCGCCCGGCGGTTCATCATTTCGGCGGATGATCCCGGTAAATTCAAGTATGATTATACCGCCATGGCGGAACAGGCGGTGAATATGCTGAAACTGAGCCTGGACGCGCTGGTGGGCATGGATGTGGCCACGGCCTACCATGTTCTGGAAATGGATGAAGATGTCAATACCATGCGGGACGATGCGTATCAGACCATGAAAGCCGATATCCGGGCCCATCCGGACATGGTGGCGGAAATTATCAATATGTATCTGATTTCCCGGCATATCGAGCGGATCGGCGATCACACCACCAATATCGCTGAAGAGGTGATCTATCTGATTGAAGGGGATATTGTCCGCCATACCTGATACGGATATGGCGTTTTGACCAACCGGGATTAACAGGAAAAAAAAACAGATGCCCAGGGAAACCATTTTAATTGTCGATGATGAAGAAGATATCATCGAGCTCATTAAATACAATCTGAAAACCGAAGGGTATGTGATTCTGTCGGCCGGTACCGGAGAGCAGGCCATCAAGACCGCTAAACAGTCTTTGCCGGATCTGATCGTTCTGGATCTGATGCTGCCGGGCATTGACGGTCTGGAAGTCACCCGGTACCTGAAAAACCATGATCAGACCGCGAATATTCCCATTGTCATGGTCACGGCCAAAGGCGAGGAATCCGATGTGGTCACCGGCCTGGAACTCGGGGCCAATGATTACATTTCCAAGCCGTTCAGTCCCCGGGAGCTGGTGGCCCGGATCCGTGCCATTCTGCGGCGCCGCAGAAAAACCGATGACAAGGAGACGGGATCCGGTGTTCGTCAGGTGGGAGACATGGTCATTGACCGGGCCCGGCATGTGGTGACCATTCAGGGGGAACCGGTGGATTTGACCCTGTCGGAATTTGAACTGCTGTCTTTTCTGGCAAACAAAAAAGGGTGGGTGTTCACCCGGGGCCAGATCATGGATGCCATTCACGGCGAGAACTATGCAGTAACGGAACGCAGCATCGATGTCATTATTGTGGGACTGAGAAAAAAATTGAAATCTTATGCCGACTGTATCGAAACCGTCCGGGGGGTTGGATACCGGTTCAAAGAATCATCATGAGAAAAAAAAAATTGATCTGGCAGATATTTCCGTTATTTCTGGTCATTATCATCGTTTCCCTGTCCCTGGAGGCCTGGTATTTCAACCGGCATTCCCGGCAGTTTTTTCTGGAAAACACGGAAAAGGAACTCATTGTCCGGGCACAGCTGATTGAATTCAAAATCGCACAGATTTTGTCCGGAAGCCCGGTCCGGGAGCAGGAACTCAATGATCTGTGCAAAGATATCGGTGCCTCCATTCAGACCCGGGTGACCGTTGTCGCCCTTTCAGGTGAGGTGATCGCAGATTCGTTTGCCCGGACAGAGAGCATGGAAAATCATAAAAACCGGCCGGAGATTCAAACCGCACTCACCGGTGAAAAAGGCGTGTCAATCCGGTACAGCCGTACACTGGATCAGAACATGATGTACATCGCCCTGCCCGTGGAAGGCGACACCGGTGTCATGGCCGTGATTCGCACCGCTCTTCCCCTGACCGCCATTGAAAAAAATATCCGGTCCACCCGGAACAAGGTGTTCGGTTTTCTGTTGCTCACGGTCATTGCCGCCGCCGGTGTTGCCTGGTATGTGACCCGGAAAATCATTCAACCGCTGGAAGCCATTAAAAAAGGGGCCCAGGCCTTTGCCGGAGGCGATCTATCCAGTCGGCTGGCGGTACCGGATACGGAAGAACTGTCCGCGCTGGCCCGATCCATGAATCAGATGGCCGAAAATCTGGCGAACCGGATCCAGGAGGCTCTGGACCGGCAGCGGGAGCTCGAGGCCGTGCATGCCTGTATGCAGGAAGGGGTGATTGCCATTGATAACCAGGGAAAAATTATCACCATCAATGATGCGGCAGCCCGGATTTTCAATTTTCCGGCCCTTGAGATGAAAAACAAGAATGTGCTGGAAGTGGCCAGAAATTACGAGCTTCAAAGTTTTATCCGCAGGGCTCTTTCAACCCATGAGTCCGTTGAGGACGACATCCGGATTCATCAGGATAAAGCGCATATCCTCAATATTTATTCCAGCGCGTTGCTGGACAGTCAGGATCAGCGCATGGGCACGCTGGTCATTTTTCATGACATCACCCGAATCCGGCGGCTGGAAAAGATGCACAAGGATTTTGCCGCCAATGTGTCCCATGAACTCAAAACCCCGCTGACCACCATCAAGGGGTTCATCGAGACCCTTCAGGAAATGCCGGACAGTTCACCCGAGGACCGGTCCGGATTTTTGAAAATTCTGGAAAAAAATGTCAACCGGATGATCGACCTGATCAATGACCTTTTGTCCTTATCCCATCTGGAAAGGCTGGAAGGCACCGGGGTCCGGTTTGCCGACAATCAGTTGCCCGCCCTGATTCAAGGGGCGGTGGCGGCCTGCAAGCCATTGGCGGAAAAAAAGCGGATCCGGATCCAAGTCATCTGTCCCAGGGATCTGACGGTTCGGGCGGATCCGGTTCTGATGGAACAGGCCATTGTCAATCTGGTGGAAAATGCCGTGAAATACAGCCCTGAAAATTCCCAGGTGGATATCGTTGCCCGCAGGACGGCCAAGGACATCCAGATCGATGTCAAAGATGCCGGCCCCGGAATTGCCAAAGAGCATCTGCCCAAGATATTCAACCGGTTCTACCGGGTGGACAGAGGCCGGAGCCGCCAGGAAGGGGGAACGGGGCTGGGTCTGGCCATCGTGAAACACATCATCCAGTACCACAATGGCCGGATTACGGTATCATCCGTGAAAGGCAAAGGCACCATTTTTCACATCCGTCTGCCGTCTTGATTAAGATGCCTCAGGCATAAAACAGAAGGGCATTGTCACCTAAAACGGCCTGTTTTTCTTCTTGGGTCAGGCCGGACGCATCCAGATCCCGGTAATAACGGTCCGGGGGCAGCAGCGGAAAATCGGTGCCCAGAAGCACTTTGTCCCCGACACCGGCCGAAACAGCCATGTCATAAACGAAAGGATCATACAGAAACGGAGAGGCCGCCGTGTCGTACCAGACATTTTTCAGGGTCTGCTTGAGCTGTTTTTTCATGATGTGGTAAAAAAAGATCCCGCCCCCCCAGTGGGCCAGAATAATCCGGTTGTCAGGAAACGTGGCTGCCAGTTTCTGGATCTGTTCCAGGGTCACCGGTGTTTTTCCGGGATAGGCATGGCCCACAGGTTCGTTGGTGTGGATCATGCACGGCAGATTGCCTTTTTCCCGCAGCACCGCCATGATATCGGTCAGCGCCTCCAGAGCGGCGTCGTCGATGCCCGACAGGTAAAACGCCAGCTCTCCCACACCGGACAATCCGGCATCGATGCACCGCACCGCTTCATTTGCCGCCCCCTGCCAGGCCGCATCAAAACAGGCCAGCCCCCGGAGCCGGTCCGGCCATTGGTTGACACAGTCGATGATATAATCATTGTTTTTTTGGGCATACACCGGGTTCCGCCAGGGAAATCCGCAGGCGCAGGCAATATCCACGCCATGGGCGTCCATGGCGGCAATCAGCTCATCCCCTTTGGCCATCAGGGCTTTGGGGTTTTTGTACAGCAGGGTGAATTCCGGTTCTTCGGCAAAAAGCGCGGACCGGTCCTCTATAAATGATTCCGGAAACAGATGGGTATGGGTATCAATGATCATGGTCTTTCCTTCATGAATTGTTGTTGAAAAAAACGTGCCGTCAATATATAGTATCTGATTTACACAGACAAGGGGTGAATCCCGGGGACGAGATGAAATATTATCCGATTTTTCTCAATGTCAAAGACCGGCCGTGCCTGGTGGCGGGCGGCGGCCGGGTCGGGGCAAGAAAAGCGAACACCCTTGTGTCGGCAGGGGCGTCGGTCACTGTGGTGTCCCCTGAATTTTGTGATCACCTGTCTGAAATGTCCGGGATTCGAAAGATTGAACGATGGTTTGATCCCAAAGATCTTGACGATGTTTTTCTGGTATTTGCCGCCACCGGGGATCCGGCGGTGAATCAGAAAATTCAGAACCTTGCCAGGCAGGCCCGGATATTGTGCAACAGTGCGGATGCGCCGGATCAGGGTGATTTTATTCTGCCGGCGGTCATGAACCGGGGAGATTTGATTTGTGCGGTATCCACATGCGGGGCCAGCCCGGCGTTGGCCAGAAAAATCCGCATGGATCTGGACCAGGCCTATGGCCCGGAATATGCCAGGTTCCTGGTTCTCATGAAAGCGGTCCGGGAGAAACTACTGGCATCGGGTCATGATCCGGATGGCCATAGACATATTTTCAGAACCATGATGGAAAGAAACCTGCCGGGCCTGGTGGCGGCAAATGATGTGACAGCCATCGATGCCGTGCTGCATGAACTGCTTGGCAGCCAATTTAATGTGAAAGAGTTGATACCGCAATAATCAGGAGCCGTTTATGGGCGTGCAAACAGGAAATATTTTGCTGCAGATGGCATTTCTTCTTTATGTGTCAAGCCTGGCCGGGTATCTGTTTTTTCTGGTCCGTCAGAAAGAGCGGATTCAGAAAATATCTTTTTACCTGATTGCCATCGGCGTATGCGTTCATTTTGCCGGAATGGTTTACACAGGTATGGCCATCAACGGTTTTCCGGTTCAAAATCTGGTGCAGAGCCTTTCAATGGCTGCCTTGGCCTTAGGTGCCATGTTTTTATATGTGCAATATAAATTCAATCTTAAAATGCTCGGATTGTTTGCGGCGTTGATTCTATCGGTCACCATGCTGGCGGCCCTGGTTTTACCCGATACCCAGGTCCCTCCCAATGATGCTTTCAAAGGGATCTGGTTCTATTGTCACATACTTTTGATTTTTGCGGGTGATGCGGCTTTGGGGCTGGCATGCGGTGCCGGTATTTTGTACCTGCTCCAGGAAAAAGGGATCAAGGCCAGAAATCCGGGGTTTTTTTTCAAGCGTCTGCCTTCCCTGGATTTTCTGGACGACGTCAGTCATGCGTGTATCACCACGGGATTTTTTCTGCTGACTTTGGGACTGATCACAGGATTTGTGTCTGCCAAAGTGTTGTGGGGGCAGTTCTGGAGCTGGGATTTCAAGGAGGTTTTTTCAATGGGGGCCTGGCTTGTCTATGCCGTGCTGCTTCATCTGCGGCTTTATGCGGGCTGGCGGGGTAGAAAATCCGCCATTATGACCATTGTGGGATTCGGCATCATCGTTTTCACCTTTCTGGGGGTTAATCTGTTTCTGGGCGGGCATCACCAGGAATTTACCAAATAGCGGGAAAACCATGCCAAATATCATACTCATCGGTATCAACCATAAAACCGCGCCCGTGGCGCTCCGGGAAAAACTTTCTTTTTCAGGGGAGGAAACCCTGGCTGCTCTGGAAACCCTTAAACAGCATCCGGGCATCAAAGAGATCCTGATTTTTTCCACCTGCAACCGCACGGAAATTTTATATGTGGCCTCCGGCAGCGGCACGGTGGATGCCCTGATCACCTTTCTTTCCGGCAGTAAACAGATCCCGCCGTCTGAATTTGTTCCGGCATTGTACATCCTTCGCAAGGATGAGGCGGTCCGGCATCTGTTCCGTGTGGCTGCCAGCCTGGATTCCATGATGGTGGGAGAACCCCAGATTTTAGGGCAGATCAAACAGGCGTATCGAACCGCAGTGAAAGCCGGCACGTCAAAAGTGCTGCTCAACCGGATGATGCACAAGTCGTTTTCCGTTGCCAAAAAGGTCCGCAAGGAAACCGGCATCGGAGATAATGCCGTATCCATCAGCTATGCAGCCATTGAGCTGGCCAATAAAATTTTCAGCAATCTGTCCACCAAAACCGTGATGCTTTTAGGGGCCGGAGAGATGGCGGAACTGGCCGTGGAACATTTGATTTCCCATAATGTGGGACAGATCCGGGTGTCCAACCGGACATTTGAAAATGCCGTGGCTCTGGCCGAGCGGTTCAACGGCCGGGCCCTGGGGTTTGAAGAGCGGGTGGATGCCTTGACTGAAGTGGATATCATCATCTCTTCCACGGGCGCTTCCGAGTATGTCATCACAGCGGATCAGGTCAAAAAAGCCATGAAAAAGAGAAAATACCGGACCCTGTTTTTTATCGACATTGCCGTTCCCAGAGACATTGATCCGAAAATCAACCACCTGTCCAATGTGTATGTGTATGACATTGATGACCTCAAAACCGTTGTGGCCGCCAATATTCAGCAGCGGGAACAGGAAACCGTCAAAGCCGAGCGGTTTGTGTCCGAAGCCGTGATCAAGTTCCGACAATGGCTGGACAGCCTGGCCATCGTTCCCACCATCAAGGCGCTCAACGATAAAATGACGGCCATTGTGGACATGGAATGCGACAAGACCCTGACGCATCTGTCCCATCTGCCGGAGACGGACAAGGAGGCCGTCCGGCGGATGACCCGGGCCATCGCATCCCGGGTGATGCACGATCCCATCATGTTTTTGAAACATACCGGCGGTCACCGGGACGATTCATTGTATCTGAATGTGGCCAGGCAGCTGTTCAACCTGGATATGCTGGAAAATCAATAAAATCTTTACAAGTGTGTGAGGCCTGATATAATACGCAATTTAAAGTTTCTGGACCTTTGTGACCTTTAATTGAAGGATGAACACCATGAAAAAAGAAGATCTGGAATATTTCCATACCCTGCTGACCGAGCGGCTCAATGAACTGCTGAAACATGCCGACAGCACCGTCACCGGTATGACCCAACCCAAGGAAAATTTTGCCGATCCCACGGACCGGGCCTCCCATGAAGCGGAAAGAAGCTTTGAGCTGCGGATTCGGGACCGGGAACATAAATTGATCAAAAAAATAAAAAAAGCTTTGGACCGGATTGATAACGGGACTTTCGGACGATGCGAAACCTGCGAGGAAGAGATTTCCATCGAACGGTTGAAAGCCCGGCCCGTGACCACCCAGTGCATTGAATGCAAAACCCGGGAAGAGGACATGGAAAATGCCTTAGGGCTTTGACCGATACTGCCATTGATTGATCTTCATATACATTCCACCGCCTCGGATGGGTCTCTGTCCCCGTACGAGATTTTGACCCTTGCACAAGATACCGGTGTCCGGGCGATTTCGTTGACCGATCATGATACCGTTGACGGTATTCACGACATTCTGAATGACCTGCATGCGTTTTCTCTGGATTTTATCACGGGAGTGGAGATCTCCTGTGAACCGCCGAAAGGGTTTGATGGACTCGGAAGTGTTCATTTGCTGGGATATGGGTTTTCTCTCTATGACCGACAGTTGAATCAGGCGCTGTCCACAGCGAAAATCGCTCGCAGGCAGCGGAATCCCAAAATCATCCGGCAGTTGCAGTATCTTGGGCTGGATATCACCATGGCTGAACTGGAGGATCATTTCAAGACCCGTCAGATCGGACGGCCCCATATTGCCGAAATGATGGTGAAAAAAGGGTTTGTCTCATCTTTCAGTGAGGCGTTTGACAGGTTTCTGGGCAAAGGCTGTCCCGCATATGTGGAAAAGTATAAAATGCCGTGCGATCAGGCTATTCAGACCATTCTGGATGCCGGAGGTGTGCCGGTTCTGGCGCATCCCGGTCTGCTGTCGTTCAGAACATCCAAAGACCTGGAGCGATTTGTGGATATCCTGGTGGGATACGGGCTTCAGGGGTTGGAAGTCTTTTATACCGACCATGACACCCGGAAAATCACTTATCTGAAGGTTCTGGCCCGGAAGAAAAAAATGCTGGTCACCGGGGGATCGGATTTTCACGGCAGTTTCAACCAGGGGGTGCACTTAGGCCGGGGAAAAGGCAATATCCGGGTGCCGTACACCTGCTTTAAAGCATTGACGGACCGGGTCACAGCCATGCGCAATCTTCACGACCGGCTGGATATTCTGGAAACCAATCTGGGGTATCGGTTCGTTGACCGGTCCCTGCTTCAGACGGCTCTTTGCCACCGGTCGTTTCTGAACGAAAATCAAACCGTGTGCGATTCAGACAACGAACGGCTGGAGTTTCTGGGAGATGCGGTACTGGGTCTGTGTGTGGGGCATATCCTCATGCAGCAAAGTCCTGCGAAAAAGGAAGGAGAACTGTCCCGGCTCCGGTCCACCCTGGTGAGTGAACCCTCTCTGGCCGACATGGCCAGATTCATTGATCTGGGCCGTTTCATCCGGCTGGGAAAGGGAGAGGCCGGTTCCGGGGGCGGGGACAAGAACTCCATTCTTTCCGATACCTTTGAGGCAGTGGTCGCGGCAATTTTTCTGGATGCCGGGTTTGATGTCACCTGCGATCAGATTCAACGGCTGTTTGAGGAAACCGTTGACCGGCTGCTGGCCAAAGATTGTACTGTGGACTATAAGAGCCGTATCCAGGAATACGCCCAGGAGGTGTTTTCCCAGGCCCCGGTGTATACCGTGACCCGGGAATTCGGTCCGGACCACGACAAAACGTTTGAAATCTGCCTGGAACTGGCCCATATTCATACCCGGGGAATCGGAAAATCCAAAAAAGCAGCCGAGCAGGACGCCGCAGGAAAGGCCTTGAAACTGCTGAAAAAAAAATGATTTTATGACCGAATCGCCGCTGGTCATTCCGGTGTTTATCCCGCATTCAGGATGTCCGCATCAATGTGTGTTTTGCAACCAGACCGCCATTACGGGTCATAAAAAAGCTGTGCCGGATGATGCCCGGGTGGCTGAAATTATTCAGACCTATCTGGCCCGTTCCATGCCCCGTCACCGGGTGGAAGTGGCGTTTTTCGGCGGTAATTTTCTGGGGCTGACACCCGGACAGATTTCGGACCTGCTGAAAAGCGTCCAGCCGTTTCTTAACACCGGTGTGGTCCACGGCATCCGTTTTTCCACACGCCCGGATACCGTGACAAAAGACCGGCTGAAACAGATTGGGACATATCCGGTCAGCCTGGTGGAACTGGGGGTCCAGTCCATGGATGATCAGGTGCTGGCACAGGCCAGCCGGGGCCATACCCGGGAGGATACCTGCCGGGCCATGGACCTGCTCGACGCATTTGAAATGAACACCGGGGTCCAGATCATGGCGGGGCTTCCTAAAGATACCCAGGAAGGCATGATTGCGACCGCGCAGGTTCTGGCAGATATGCATCCCAAGACCGCCCGCATTTATCCGACCCTGGTTTTGAAACACACCCGGCTGGCCCGATGGTATCAAAATGGTACCTACCGGCCGTTGACCCTGGATCAGGCAGTGGATATCTCCAGCCGGTTATATGGTATATTTAATCAAGCCGGTGTGACAGTCATCCGCATGGGGGTGCAGGTGTCTGATGTGGAAACGGGATCGATTCTGGCCGGCCCCTGGCATCCGGCATTCGGGCACATGGTGCTTTCACGGATTTTATACCTGGAAACGGTTCGAAAAATTCAAGCACTGGAAGCAACCCGGCTTTCAGGCAGTATTCAGCTGAGGATTCATCCTTCCAAAGAATCCCGATTACGGGGGGATAAAAACAGCAATTTACGCCGCATGAAAAACAAATTTCCGGGAATTGATTTTTATGTAAGACCGGATCCGGCCCTGGAAACAGATCAGGTAAAAATCGTTAAAATCCCTGTTTGAACAGATCATCTGTGCCGGTGACCGCCCCTGGTTTCGGCGTATATTCCGTGGGAACGGTTCCTTCTTTGAAACATTCAAAAATGGTATTTTCCGACTCCTTGATGGGCAGCAATCCGGTTTTGGCATCGATTTTGGCAAATACCACCCCGTCCGGAACAGTGAATGTTCTAACGGGTTTTCCTTCCAAAGCCTGCTGCATGTAATCCAGCCATATGGGGCTGGCGGTCCTGGAACCGGTTTCCCCTTTTCCCAGAGAGCCTTCCTGATCCAGTCCCACCCAGACCCCGGTGGTGTATCGCGGGGTATATCCCAGAAACCAGGCATCAAACAGGTTGTTGGTGGTTCCGGTTTTTCCGGCCACCGGCCGTTTCAGGGCTTTGACCCGTTTGCCGGTGCCGGAGGTGACGACGCTTTCCATAATGTGTGTCATGATATAGGCGGTACTCGTGTCGATGACTTTTTTTCGTACCGGCTCGGAGGTTTCCAGCAGATTGTTGTGCCGGTCGAAAATTTTGGTGATAAATACCGGTTCGATGTGATATCCGAGATTGGAGAACACGGCATAGGCATTGACCAGTTCCAGCAGTGAGACCCCCGAAGATCCCAGGGCAATGGACAGGTTTTCGCTGATATCCGATGTAATCCCCAGTTTTCTGGCATAATCGATCACATAGGAAACGCCGATATCCTGAAGGATTTTGATGGTGACCACATTCCGGGAATGCACCAGTGCCTCCCGGAACAAGGTGGTTCCGTAGAATGTTTCGGCATAGTTCTGGGGTTTCCAGGTGAAATCTCTTTGCGCATCTTCGTATACCACCGGTGAATCCATGATCACGGTGGCAGGGGTATATCCTTTGTCCAGAGCGGCGGCATAGACAATGGGCTTGAACGCGGATCCGGGCTGCCGACGGGATTGATAGGCCCGATTGAACTGACTGTCCCTGAAATCCCGTCCACCGATCATGGCTTTGACATGGCCGGTTTCAGCCTCGATACTCAGCAGCGCGGCCTGGGCCACCGGTTCCTGGAACAAAGTGAATTCATGATCACTCCCGTTTTGTGGAACGGATTCGATCTGAACCTGGATGATGTCTCCGGGCTTGAAAACCTGAGACGGGGCTGTTATTTTGGATTCGTAATATGCAATTTTCGGATTCGGCCGGCGCGCCCATGTCATGGTTTCAAGCTCAATGATGCCTGAAAAATTCCCCACCCGGACTACGGTTTTTTTGTTGCGATCATCCACTTTCAGGACCACACCCGTATAAACATCTCCGGAAGTCAGCAGGTTTTCCGAAATTTTTTCCGCAGCTTCCGTGCAGAACGCTTCGATTTGGGAAACCGGGATCTGTCCGGACGGCCCCCGGTATCCCATACGGTGATCCAGATCTAAAAGCCCTTTTCGGACGGCATCCCGGCCCATTTTCTGAAATTCGATATTTACAGCGGTATGAATCTGAAGCCCCTGATTGTACAGGGCATCGGCCCCGTATTTTTTTTCAACATATCTTCTGACATGTTCCGTGTAAAAAGGGACCCGCTCGATGAACCAGTTTTTCCGCGATTTGATATCCAGCGGCATGTCAATGGCTTCGGTGACATCCATATTGGATATCATGCCTTCTTCCTTCATCCGGTTCAGGGTGTAAATCTGCCGTTGTTTGGCCCGATCAGGAAATTGAAACGGAGAGTAGCGGCTGGGTGCCTGGGGAAGGCCTGCCAGCATGGCACATTCAGCCAGGTTCAGCTCCCGTGCATGTTTGCCAAAATAATTCTCCGCCGCCGACTCGACCCCATAGGCGCCATGGCCCAGGTAGATCTGGTTCAAATACAGATATAAAATTTGATCCTTGGTGAATTTTTTTTCAATCCGGTAGGCCAGAATCGCTTCTTTGAGTTTTCGTTCATACGTCCTTTCCGGTGTTAGAAGAAAGGATTTGGTGACCTGCTGGGTGATGGTGCTTCCCCCCTGGGTGATGGTGCCGGCTTGAAAATTTTTGATAAACGCCCTGAAAATGGACAGAATATCGATTCCCGGATGTTCCCGGAACCGGGAATCTTCCGCTGCCACAAACGCATTGATCAGATTTTCCGGCATGTCGGACAAAGGTATGACCACCCGGCGCTCCTTGTAGAATTCACCGATTTTTCTGCCGTCATCGGAATACACATATGATACGGTCGCGGGCTGATAATCTCCCAATGTGTTTATTTTAGGCAGGTCCTGACTCAGATAAAAATACAGAGCGACCAGTCCGCCCGCAGTCAGCACCATACAGATGAAAACAAAAACAATACCCCATTTCAATACAGTACGCATCCGGGGAGCCCCTTTTTTTTCCCGTTTTTTCAGAATTTCGGATCTGGTTTTTTTGCTGGTCATAGTTATTCAAAGATCAATAGATATGAGTGTTTCAGTTGGTTATCAAATTAGTTGTTTTAGAACAATCAGCTAAACTGTCTTTCCAAAAGGCGTTTGTCTGAAAAGTCAAATATCAGCGTTAGTTTTTCTTTTTTTTGTGTTTTTCCGGAGCCTGATGTTTATTTTTTTCATGATGGAATCTGAGCTGATAAGGCACATCTCCCTGACCTGCCGGGCGCCAACCTCTGTTCAGTGTGCTGGAAACCTGCCATCTGTCGTCTGATGACAGGCGGATATACAGATTGTTGCCGAAATAGATTTCCGGCATTCCGGCCACAACGTACACGCCGAGTTTTGAATTATATTCAAGTTCATGACCGTCGTGATTCTTGTGCCGGTATCCATGGGCAGGGGCATGGGGGGGAGGGCCGGATCTGTGATATTGAGTTCGTCCCGGGCCCTGTGTGCCGATACCTATTGTCGTGCATCCGGAAAGAATAACAAAAAAGCCCATGAAAAACACACAAAGGATATGAAAGACCCTCATTTTTTTTCTCCTTTAAACTGTTACAAAAAATCAATCATACCGGTTTTTAAAGACAATATCAACAGGGGCCGTGTGTCATGAAATATATATGTGGGGGGGGGTAGGAATTGATGCGGCAATGGAATCTTCAGATTTAAGGGTTTTATAAATTGACTTTATATCGGGTTTTGGTTAATAATACAAGTTTTAAAACATGAATAAAAAGGGATAATTAACACGGTACTATGATCCAGCTCGATTTTGAGAAATCCGGAGGACTGATTCCTGTCATTGCCCAGGATATACAAACCGGTGAGGTGCTGATGCTGGCCTATATGAATCAGGCGGCGTTTGAGCAGACTCTGAAAATGAAAAAAGCCACATATTACAGCCGTTCCCGCAAAAAAATATGGACCAAGGGAGAGACATCCGGCCATGTACAGCATGTGAAAGAGATCCGGGTGGATTGTGATATGGACACCCTGGTGCTCAAAGTGGAACAGGCAGGCGGCGCAGCATGTCATAAAGGGTATAAAAGCTGTTTTTTCCGTGTAGTGGCCGGCAATGAACTTGAAATTGTTGAAGATCAAGTGTTTGATCCCGAAAAGGTATATAACAAATAATGGAAAAAATACTGAAACTGGGCATCCCCAAGGGAAGCCTGCAAAATGCGACCATTGACCTGTTCCGGCGGTCCGGATGGAAAATTAATGTGGAAGGCAGAAGCTATTTTCCCGATATCGATGACGACACCATCGAGTGTGCTCTGTGCCGGGCCCAGGAGATGTCCATCAATGTGGAAACCGGTGTCATCGATGCCGGACTGACCGGTCTGGACTGGGTGGCGGAACATGAATCCGATGTCCATGTGGTGACGGATCTGGTTTATTCCAAGGTCAGCGCCCGGCCGGCAAGGTGGGTGGTGGCCGTGGCCAATGATTCGTCGGTCAAAACCCTGGCTGACCTGGAAGGTGCAACCATTTCCACGGAGTTGGTGAAGTTTACCCAGCGGTTTTTCAAGGAACAGAGCATCAATGTCACCGTGAAATTTTCCTGGGGGGCCACAGAAGCCAAAATCGTGTCCGGCCTGGCCGATGCCATTGTGGAAATCACCGAAACCGAAAGTACGATCCGGGCCCATAACCTGCGGGTGATCCATGAGGTCATGGCAACCAACACTCAGCTGATTGCCAACAAAAAGGCCTGGCAGAATCCCGCCAAAAAAGAAAAAATTGAGCAGATCGCTCTATTGCTTCAGGGAGCTCTGGTGGCGGACCGGATGGTGGGCATCAAAATGAATGTGCCGGAAAAGAAAATCGCTGAAATCGTATCCCTGCTTCCCAGTCTGAATGCGCCTACGATTGCCTCCCTGTATCAGTCCGACTGGTTTTCAGTGGAAAGCATTATCGATACCCGGTATGTCCGGGACCTGATCCCCAAGCTGCTTAAACAGGGGGCTGAAGGTATAATTGAATATCCTTTGAACAAGGTGTTGTAACATGAAGCCTGCCACACGGTGTGAACAGATCAAACCGTTCATCGTCATGGACGTGATGGAAAAGATCCATCAGATGGAGGCGGCCGGAATCGATGTGATCCACATGGAGATCGGTGAACCGGATTTTGATGTGCCTGAATGTGTGAACCGGGCGACCCGGGCGGCCCTGGACTGTCATGCCACCAGCTATACCCACAGTCTGGGAGATATCCGGCTCCGGGAAGCCATTGCCCAGTATCACAAAGAGACCTACGGCACATCCGTGGACCCGGGACAGATCCTGGTGACCTCCGGCACATCGCCGGCCATGCTGCTGCTGTTTTCAGCCCTGGTGAACCCCGGCGATGAAGTGATTGTGTCTGATCCCCATTATGCCTGTTATGCCAATTTCATTCATTATGTTCAGGGAGTGCCCGTATTTGTCAAGGTATTTGAGGATGAGGGGTTCGTGTTCACCCCCCAGGCGATTGAGGCAAAGATCACGCCGAAAACCAAGGCAATTTTTATCAATTCGCCTTCCAATCCCACCGGGAATGTGATTCCTGAAGACCGGATGAAAGAAATTGTGGCCATTGCTGAAAAACATGGGCTGTATATCATTTCCGATGAAATCTACCATGGACTGGTCTACGAAGGTAAAGAGCATTCCATCCTGGAGTATACGTCCAATGCGTTTGTGCTCAATGGATTTTCCAAACTGTTTGCCATGACCGGCCTGCGCCTGGGATACCTGATCGCGCCGCCCGCATTTGTCCGGGCGTTGCAGGTGCTTCAGCAGAATTTTTTCATCTGTGCCAATTCCGTGACCCAGCTGGCCGGTGTGGCCGCCCTTAAAGAGGCCCGCACGGACACACAACAGATGAAAGAGACGTATAACCGGCGGCGCCTGTACATGCTTGAACGGCTCGATGACATGGGGCTTGCGGTCAAAGTGCCGCCCACGGGCGCGTTTTATATTTTTGTGAACGTGAAGCATATTTCCCTGGATTCCTATGCCCTGGCTTTTGACATTCTGGAAAAGGCGCACATCGGCGTGACACCGGGCGTCGATTTCGGGGCCAACGGAGAAGGGTATCTCAGATTTTCCTATGCCAACTCCCTGGAAAACCTGATAAAAGGTATGGATCGTATGGCCGGGTATCTTGCGGCGGTGTCATGAAGATCCGTGATGTCCGGTTCGTGAAAAATGCGGTCAAGCCGGAACAGGATCCGGATGACCCGGTACCGGAAATCGCCTTTGCCGGACGGTCCAATGTGGGGAAAAGCTCCATGATCAACACCCTGATCCAGCGGAAAGATCTGGTAAAGACCAGTTCCCGGCCCGGATGCACCCAGTTGATCAATTTTTTTCTGGTCAATGATGCCGTGTCTTTCGTGGACCTGCCCGGATACGGATATGCCAAGGTATCCAAGAAAATCCGGGCCGCCTGGCAGCCCATGGTGGAAGCCTATCTGACCCATCGTCCCAATCTGCTGGGTCTGGTGCTGATCATCGATATCCGACGGGACCCCCGGGAAGAAGAACATGATCTGGCCCAATGGCTGATATCCCATGATATGCCGTTTCTGGTGGTGCTCACCAAAGCGGATAAACTGTCCAAAACCCAGCAGCAGAAACGGGCGGCTGCCATCAGTTCTCAGATGAACAGAAACAGTAGCGAAGTGATCCTGTTTTCCGCCAAAACCCGGATGGGCCGGGAAACCATACTGGATGAAATCAAAAATTTGATCACATGGTATGAGGGCGGTGAAGAGGAGACAGACTGATGCCAAAAGAATTCCGATCCGGTTTTGCCGCCATTATCGGTGCGCCCAATGCCGGAAAATCCACATTGTTGAATCAGGTGCTGGGGCAGAAAATTTCCATCACTTCCAAAAAACCCCAGACCACCCGGGACCGGATTCTGGGTATTGTGAACCGTCCCGGATCCCAGATAGTGTTTGTGGATACTCCGGGCATCCACAAAAGCGGTACCCTGCTCAACCAGCGGATCGTGGATCAGGCGCTGCAGGCCCTGGAAGATGTGGATCTGGTATTGTTTATGGTGGATGCGGCCTCGTGTAATCATGCCGCGGAAAATATGATTGTCACCCGGCTCAAGCAGGCTGGAAAACAGGTGATTCTGGTTTTGAACAAAATTGATCTGGCGGGAAAACAAACCGTGTTTGAACGGGCGAACGCCCTGGCTCCGGTGTTTGAATTTGCGGCAGTGGTTCCCATATCCGCCCGGCAGAACATTCAGGTGGACCGGTTGATGGATGAAGTGGAAAACCATCTTCCCCAAGGTCCCCGGCTGTTTCCGGAAGACACTTTTACCGATGTCACGGAAAAGTTTCTGGTCAAAGAGATTATCCGGGAAAAGGTATTCCGGCTCACCGGCATGGAAATCCCTTATTCATCCGCTGTGACCGTGGATGATTTTGACGTGGAGAAAAACTGCATTGTGATTCATGCCAGCATCCATGTGATACGCGATTCCCAAAAAGGGATCATTATCGGGAAAAAAGGCGCCATGCTGTCCGCCATCGGCACCCGGGCCAGGAAGGATATAGAAAAAATGCTGGGGAAAAAAGTGCTGCTCAAGCTGTTTGTGAAGGTTACCAAAGACTGGGTGAGCAATCAGCGGATACTCAGCGAATTCGGGTATTGAGGTAAAAAATGGAACCGGATTTTTTCATGGATGACGCTCTGTTGAAAAAAGAACGGGCCAAAGCCAGAGAACTCAGAAACAGTCAGTGGTGGAAACGTAAACGTGCCAACGGTATCTGTCATTATTGCAAACGAAAATTTCGGCCGGCAGAGTTGACAATGGACCATTTGATTCCACTGGTCCGGGGCGGGCGGTCGGAAAAATTCAATCTGGTGCCCTGTTGTAAAGATTGTAATTCCCGAAAACAGCAGATGCTGCCCTGGGAATGGGATGTATATCTGGACCGGCTCAAGCCGTAAGCCGTTGAAGACCGCATCACCGTCTTCTGCCATACGGCTTGAGCGTGAACAAAAATTATTATTTTTTGCTGCACAACCGGTGAATGGTCTGAGCATGCCATTCACCGCGACCTGAAAACGTGGGCTGTCCTAAATCCACCAGATGTTTGGCGATTTGATCATAGGTGGCCCCTTGATTTCTCATGGTATGGATAATGTTCAAGACTTCCTCCCGGGGAATCAGCGCAGCAGTGTCTGCGCCGGCGGGAGCTGCCTGTCTTTCAGGATTGTTTTTTTTGCGTTTCCGGATCACCCGGCGTTTGGTTTTCACTTTCGTATCATGGGCGGGTGCTGCAATCGGATCAGAAAATGAAGACGGCCGGGTGATTGATTCGCCCGGCATGGAAGCTGAAGATTGCTCCGGGGGCATGGCCTGTGTTTGTTCAGTTTCCGGCATGGCGTCATAATGATCCTCCAAAGCGGTATCCGGTTCATGCAGCAGGTCCCGGTCCATCCGCAGGTGACTGACGATATGCTCAATGGCAAAGGCCTGACGTTCGATCATATCTGCGGTCCGTTCCTGAATACTTGACATATATTCCTGATTTTTTATCAGAATTTCAACGTGGTGCGTCAGGTTCTCAATGGCATCTGCAAGCAGAGTGATGCCCGGATCTTCCGGCGGCAACTGGTTTCCCATGGGGCCGGGGGGAACAGGCTGGCGCTTGATATTGGGGGTTCTGGGGTGTTGATATCCATTGTTGTAGGAATGATATCTGGGCGCCGTGTTGTATTGATAGGTATTGTCATAGTTTTTACGTGTTTTGGGTGTACGTTGTTTATCCGCCTGTCCATTCCGCAGGCTGTGTAAAAAATCATTCATTTAATTCATGTTCTCCTTGAAAAATGTGTTCGGGTCATGGAAATGACCTGATTTTCGTCAGTAAAAATTTTAATTGTGCTTTTATGAAATCGGCCCGGAATTTTTTTCCGAATAACAGTATTTTATTAAAATACTGAATATTTATCCTGTTTATTTTGTTTTTTGTCAAGGCATTTCTGCGAATTTTTCGGCGATGAACCCGAATTTCGCCCAAATGAATGGCATTTACAAAGTGAGGCGAAATTCATAATTTTGGATCTGTTCAATGGCTTGTTCACTGGAGGTCATTTGGGACAGTGATTTTCGGATTTCAGTACATCCGGGCATCCCTTTGACAAACCAGGGAAGCCGTCCCCGAAGCATGCGGCAGGCGGTTGCCTCTCCAAAATGGTTCACATACAACTGGATAAGCTGTTCCATTTTTCTAAGGATTCCGGCCGCAGTGACCGGACGGCTGATGCCTTGTTTGAGCAGCGCTTCCACCTGTCCGGGGAGGAACGGATTGGTCATGGCGCCCCGACCGATCATGACCGCGTCACATCCGGTCTGGTTCAGCATGGTCAATGCATCTGAAGAGGTAAGAATATCGCCGTTGCCGATCACCGGCAACATGGTTTGCTGCTTTATTTTCCGGATCAGGTCCCAGTCTGAATGGCCTTTGAACCCCTGTGTGGCTGTGCGGGGATGAAAAATAACTGCATCCACCCCTTCATTTTCAGCCATGTCGACCAGGGCAGATGCCTGGGAACCGGAAGCATCCCATCCGGATCGGATTTTGATGGTCAACGCCAGAGAAGTGGCTTGCCGGACCGCCTGAATGATCTTTCGGCTCAATGACAGATTCTTCATCAAAGCGGCACCGGCGCCCTGCTTGAGGACTTTTCTCACGCTGCATCCGAAATTGATATCAAGGATGTCTGCGATCCCCATGCGGCTGATCTCTGCGGCAGCCCGGGCCATGATATCAGGTTCAGCCCCGAAAATCTGAACCGACAATGGCCGCTCTTCCGGGCAGGATGCCAGCAGATCAAGGGTTTTTTCTGAATTGTAGAAAAGACCTTTGGCACTGATCATTTCCGAACACACCACCGCCGCACCACACTCTTTGATCAGACGTCGAAACGGCAGATTGGTAATGCCGGCCAGCGGTGCCAGAAAGGTTTTCCCGTGAATGGGCAACGATCCGATTTTTAATACCGGAGAACTGGGTGGTATCTTTGTGGAAATAATGTCACTCGGTTGCCGGGTCATTGTTTTTTTTCTTCAGGTCTGCAAAAGAGATAATATTGTCTTTTTTTGCATGTGAACCAAAGGATGCATTTTTGGAAGATGCGGGATCCGTAGCGTCGGAGCTTGCGTCATCCCGGGAAAAAACAGGGGTTTCCTTTGGGGCATGGATGGTTTCCAGGCGCATCCGTTTGCCGTTCATCTGGAAGTCTTCTCCATTGATATACGCATCTTTCAATATCCATGTGACGGTTTGCAACGGGATCTGAAGCATGAGAAGCTTGATCTGAAACCAGCCTTTTTTTGAGTCCGGCAGAATGCTTTCAACCCGGGCAAAAGCCATGGGCGCATCTTCCAGATATATCAGTACCACATCATTGATAGTCGCCATAACCCTCCTTTTCTTTTGTCTTGTTTCTCAGGTCAATATACCATATTCTTGATCGAATCAAAACAATGGAGTGGGCAGTAAATATGGGAGTCGGGAATAAAAAATGGCAGGTGTTCATGCTGGTGGGCGTTTCAATTTTCATGTCCACCCTGGACTCCAGTATTGTGAATGTGGCATTGCCTTACATTATGGAAGATTTGTCTTCTGATGTAAAAACCGTGCAGTGGGTGATGGTGGTATATTTGCTCACGGTGTCTTCGCTGCTGCTGACGTTCGGCAGACTGTCGGACATCCGGGGCCGCCGCCTGATTTATGTGATCGGGTTCCTGATATTCACGACAGGATCGTTTGTGTGCGGCCAGGCATGGACATCCGGGATGCTGGTGGGTGCCAGAATCCTGCAGGGGATCGGTGCATCCATGCTCATGGCCTGTTCTCCGGCACTGGTGGTGGATGCCTTTCCCCAGACGGAACGGGGGAAAGCCTTGGGTATGATGGGAGCAGTGGTGGCAGCGGGTCTGACACTGGGGCCTCTGGCCGGAGGGACGATACTGGCCTGGTTTTCCTGGCGCCTGATTTTTTATATCAATATTCCCATCGGGATCATGGCAGTGGCCGCCGGTATTCTGGTGCTCAAGGATCTGCCCGGCGGTAAGGGGAGCCGGGAGCCTCTGGACAAAGCCGGCAGTCTATTGCTCATTTTGTTTTTGTGCAGCCTGATTGTAACCCTGGTAAGGCTTCCGGACTGGGGCGTGGTGTCTTTGAAAACCGGGTTGGGATTATCCACAGCCGTCATAAGTGGATGGTGGTTTGCCATGAATGAGACAAATACCGCCTATCCGCTGCTGGATCTGGAATTGATAAAAATCCGGCTGTTCATTCTTCCTTTGATATCAACGGGTATTCTTTTTGCCAGCCTGTTCCTTCTGGTTTTCATGATGCCTTTTTATCTGACGTACCCCGGTGAATTCTCCGCTTCAAAAACCGGGGTTGTCATGATTGTTCCTTTCTTGTTTTTACTGATCATATCGCCCATATCCGGGATACTTGCCGATCATCTCGGATCCCGGCTGTTGTGTACGCTGGGCATGACATTGATGTGTCTGTCATTATTTTTCCTGATTTTTCTGTCTCCGGAACAGGGGGTATTTGCCATTGTCTGGCGCATGGCTTTGGCAGGTATCGGTACGGCGATGTTTGTATCCCCCAACAATACCGCTATCATGGGATCAGTGCCTGTGCATCAGCGGGGTATTGCCTCCGGCGCAACCGCCACTGCCAGAACCCTTGGCATGGTTTTGGGGGTGGCCCTGGCTGGAACGATATTCTCCGCTTTTCTGACGTTTCAAGGAAAGGGAATGGACAGTTATATCCCTGCCATGGCGCCGGCATTCATGGATGGATTCAGGCATGTGATGGCAGCCGGCACACTTCTGGCTGCCATCGGCATTGCGGTGACATTTTCCCGGGGAAAGGAAAAATGAAAAAAAGGAACTGATCTGAAATTATTCTCTGTCGCGGGGAACCACAAACACGGGTACAGAGGAGCGTTTCAATACTTTGCGGACCAGTTTGTCTCCCATGGCTTTTGCCACCAGGCCCTGTTGTCTGCACCCCATGACGATGAATGCGCAGTCTTCTTCCACTGCAGAGGACACAATTTCATCGGCAATGGAATGGCCTTCTGCCACGAGAATTTTTTTAATGGGAGATACCTCGTCGGCCGACATTTTTTCCCGGTCTTCAAAAAATCCGGCAATGGCCTGACGGATCCTCAATGCATCGACATTTTTACCAATGAGCAGATCCTGGGCACCGGTTTTGTGTTTGGCTCGGATCTCTTTGTAAAGGTTTTCACCAAATGCCATTTTTACCTGTCGCTGAGCAGACGGGCTGGCTTCTTCCATCACATGAAGAACGATCAGGTTGGCGCCGGTGTAAGTCGCCATGGTAACGGCCTGCTCAAAAACCGGTTTCATGTCTACGGACAGGTCAGAGGCAAAAAGGATATTCTGGATTTTTTTGGTCATTGGATTTCTCCCGTTCTTTTATGAGGGTAACAATGGCAATCTATGCATCAAATAATTCACTATCATATACATATATAATTGTTTTGCAAGTCTATTGTTTACAGCATTGATTTGCCCCGGATCTCTGAGGCGGCAGGATTGGTACGGGTGATAATGTTCGGTTACGGCTTGAATCCCGACAGGTTAATGATTATAGTCACTTAATCAACATCAACGGAGGAAGTATGAAAGAAATGCTGTGGATTATCGGATTTGTAGGAATATATCTGCTGCTGCAGATTTATATTCTGCCTAAAATGGGGATCTCCACCTGAATGCGGGATGCCTGTCAGGTGACAGACAAGAAAACCGGAACTGAACAAACCACAAATATTATGGATTACCATCCGCCCTCAAAAGTGGATAAAAAAGAGTGATAACGCGTAAAAAATTATTTTTTATGGGTGGCAGAACACAGAATTTTCGTCCGGCTGCCGGGTGCGGTCTGCCGCCGGGTCAGTGATCCCATTGCGGACCGGCGTCAAAAAAATCTGCCACACGGGCTAAATATGCCTCAAAACTAGGAGACCGCAAGATTTTTTTCAACGGTGTTTTGTGGTGTTTGAATGACGGTCCCAGATAATGCCAGAATCCTTTCATGCGGCCGGTCAGATGGCCGGGACCGGAAAACCGGTCTGCATAGGCAGACACCAGGTCATCGTGAAATTTTTTCAGCCGGGTTACGCGCTGGTCCGGGTCTGAAGCAATCCCCTTGATCTCTTCGGGAAGAAAGGGATTGGCCAGAATACCTCTGCCGATCATGAACCGGGAAATGCCGGGAAACCGGTGTCTCACCAGGGAGAAAAAAGCGGTGTCCGTTATGTCCCCATTGTACACAAACGGGTGAACACAGGCGCTCATGGCTGCCTCAAACGCATCAAGATCCGCCGTTCCCCGGTACATCTGGACCCCGGTGCGGGGGTGCAGAATCACATGATCCAGCGGGTGGCGGTTCAAAACCCGGATCAGGTCATGGATCTCCTCTTTGTTCTGCCGTCCTAAACGGATCTTCACGGACAGCGGTACCGGTATCTGTCCAAGGATGGTTTCAAGAAGCGCGTCAACGGTTTCAGGAAACATCAAAAGACCGGATCCGCGCTTTTTTTTGGCGATTTTGGAATGGGGGCATCCCAGATTCCAGTTGACCTGGGTATGTCCCATGTCGGCCAGGTACCGGGCCAGAAAGATAAAATCGTCTGCTGCATTGCCCAGGATCTGGGGAACGACCGGAAAGGCCTGATTGTGCTGTGGTGCCACATCCGCTATCCGGGAAGGTTTGAGGCGCTGGTGCCCCATGGTGGAGATAAACGGGGCCAGGGCTTCATCCATCCCGGAAAAATGCCCGGCATATACATTTCTGAACGTGACATCCGTAAATCCCTGAAGCGGTGCCAGTATCAGGGTGAAATCATTGGCTGTCATAGCGTGCGGCAACCTTGCATAATTTTGGTTATAAGTTGTATCAAAGCCTTGACAAGGGTCATGGCCATGTGCGATGAAGCAGATTGTTTCGGTCTGATGCTATATATAACATTTAATTGGATTGCAAGGAGTGTTTACCGGTATGAAAGAACTTTATCAGGAATTGATCCGTATCAACCGGATGGCGGACGATTCCCGGAAAGAAGACAAGGCCAGAGCCTTTTTCAACACCTTGAACCAGATGCCGATTCCGGATCATTTCAACTGGGCAGAACAGGTTTTTGAGGATTTTCATGTCAAGGAACATCCGGATAAAACAGCGTTGATCTGGCATGATATTCATACCGGTGAGACCCGGTCATTCACCTATCTGTCATTGATGCAGAAAGCCAACCAGCTGGTGAATTTTCTGACGGAAAACGGAGTGGAGTACAAACAGAATATGTATATGATGGCACCCATTGTTCCTGAAATGTGGTTTGCCAGCCTTGCCTGCATTAAATCCGGTATCGTGGCGGTTCCCACAGCCACAACCATGACTCCCAGGGAAATGGAATACCGGTTTGAAACCTATCCGCCGGATGTGGTGCTGGCCGACGAAGCCAGTGCCGAATTCATCGATCAGGCGGCCGAGCAGACAGGTATTTTCCCAAAAATAAAGCTGGTGATCGGCACCAGAGAGGGATGGATTGGATTTGATGAAATTTTTGGACAATCCATGGAAGCTGCCGCCGCACCCACCCGGTCCGATGACATTCTGTTCTGCTTTTTCACCTCCGGTACCACCGGGCTTCCCAAACGAGTGGGGCATACCGCAGTTTCCTATCCGCTGGGGCACCTGTCCACCAGCGTCATCATCGGTGTCAGGCCCGACGATGTCCACCATAACCTGAGTGCGCCCGGCTGGGCCAAATGGTCCTGGTCTTCTTTTTTTGTGCCCTTTAATGTGGGGGCCACCGTGACGGCGTTTTCCTTTGCAGCACTGGATCCGGGACAGTATCTCAAGGCACTGGAAACCCATCAGGTCACCACGTTCTGCGCCCCGCCCACAGCCTGGCGGATGTTTGTGAATTCGGATCTGTCCGCAGTCCGGCTGACCGGGCTTCGGCAGTCTGTATCTGCGGGCGAGCCGTTGAACCCGGATGTGATCAACCGGTGGGAAAAGCATACCGGCACCCGGATCCGGGATTTCTACGGACAGACCGAATCCACTGCCATGATCGGAAACCCGCCCTGGATGGTTGATAAAATGCGGTCCGGATCATTCGGGATCCCTTCGTTCATGTATGACGTGGCCCTGGCGGATGATGAGGGCAACGAGATCACCCGTCCGGATACGGTGGGACACATTGTGGTCAAGCTGGACCGGTGGCGGGGCATCGGTTTGTTTTCTGAATATATCGGCAATCCGGAAAAAATGAGTTCCGTGTTTGTGGACAATTTTTATTACACCGGAGACCGGGCGTCGTTTGATGCGGACGGATACTGGTGGTTTGTGGGCAGAGCCGATGACGTGATCAAGTCCTCGGATTTCCGTATCGGCCCCTTTGAGGTGGAAAGTGCCCTGATCGAGCACCCGGCCGTGGCGGAAGCCGCGGTAGGGGGGGCACCGGATCCCCAGAGATACCAGCTTGTCAAAGCGTATGTAATCCTGAATCCCGGGTTCGAGGGCAACCGGGAACTGGCTCTGGAGCTGTTCAAGCACACCACGAATATCCTGGCGAAATTCAAGATTCCCAGAATCATCGAGTTCGTGACCGAAGTTCCCAAGACCATCTCCGGCAAGATCCGGCGGATCGAGCTGCGGGAAATGAGCGCGTCCAAATCGGATCCGGCGGGAGCCGGCCATTTTAAGGAATACTTTTACTGGGATTTTTCGGAATTGAGTTCGAAAAACCGGAAATAGCGGGGTTCTTTATTCAAATGGCATTTCCACTTCGATCTCCCCGCTGCCGGAACGAACGAATTTGGCGTGGGGATATCGTTTCTGGAACACTTTGAGCATTTTGCGGTTTTCCGCAAGCACCGTGGCAATGAATTGCGTGTAATTGTTTTCCCTGGCGATCTCTTCAAGTGTTTTGAGCAGAAATGATCCGATGCCCATGCCGTGGAAGTCTTCCTTTACCAGAAAAGCGACCTCCGCGGCATTTTTCGTGGCTTCGGCATAGGAACCGATGGCCACGATCTGCTTGCGCTGTCCGGCCTG
>CALGAJ010000208.1 GCA_937951975.1 uncultured Desulfotignum sp. | reverse complement strand
GGTTGATCTCCATCGTGACCCGGGCACCCTTTTCCTCGATCCCCCGCTTGATGGCCGCCTGGTTGATCATCCGGACCTCATCGATCCAGATATTGATTACCAGTTTCACCCAGCTGTCCGGTTCAACCTGGGTCATGACAGTATCCATAAGACCGTCAAAGTCCGGGTTTTTGATCAGGTCAATGTCGATCTGGGTCAGGGTCCGGGCAGGGGTTTTCACAAACTGGCTGGACCACTCACCGTTCATGTATTCATGCAGGTAGAATCCTTTTTGCTCAAGCCGCTCACCAAAGTTGGATCTAAAGAGTGATCCGCAATGATAAGCCATGCCGCCCTGGTATTCATATTCCTGGGCAAGATGTATATGACCCAACGTCACGAGCGAAGCCCTGGACATTGCCAGCATGTCCCTGGAAACCGATATTTCCGATCCGGGCAGGGTCTGGTATTCGGAAATTTTGGACCCTTTCAGGGAGAAGTGGCCATTGAGCACATGCGGTGCCTGGTACTTCTCTGCCATGGCCCCGAACCCGGAAAAGATGGTTCCAAGGGCCTGGGCTATATTCTCATTGTCCTGCTCGATGCCCTTGCGGTTTTTCCAAAACTCTTTGGTGGGGGCCGGGATCTGGGTTAGGACCAACTCAACCGGAATGTGCAAGTTCGCAGGGCTTATCGGCTTATGGGTCCACCGATTGTCATGCAGGTATATCTGTTCCGGTTCCGTACTTACGTGAATCGGAAACCGGCTGGATACATGCCGAAGGATTTCCGGGATACTGCCATCATGTGAAACCGTCCCACGCACAACCGCAACGGGCGCAATGTCAGACATTTCCCTGAATAGCCGAGCGATAGTTTTAGCAGCCTTGGTATCGGCCCCCAGGTATTGGGAGTCGGTGCAATCACCCGAGCAAATAAAAGCGTCCGGGATCTCTTGCTTTGCCTGTTCGACCATGAAGCTCAGGCATTTTTCTGCCTCGTCATGGTGCCGTTCCGAAAAGTGCATGTCCGCGAAGTGATAAATTTTCATTTGGGCCTCCAGCTTTTAATATGTTTCAGATAATCAGTCCTCGCCTCCTGCTCCCACTCCACAAGCGGGGCGCTGCCCTTCATGTCCCGGTCAAAGTGGGGATATGCTTTTGTCTGAACTATCTGCCGGATAATGTTTGTCTGTTCTTCCGGATCAGAATTTTCAAAATCCACAATCTCCGGGTCAAGGGCTTCCTCCTGGGGTCCGGCCGCCTGTTCCCCGGGTTCGATCCCTTTGTCCTCATGAGATATCATCGGCGGTTGCTGTGCGGTTGTTACGCCAAAGATCCCCAGCGTGGCCTGTGCAAAAGCGGCATACTGGATACGCCGGACATGCTCATCGGATGTGTTGGGGGCGAACCGGACAATGTAAAACAGCTTGGCTACTCCATCGTGGGAGTCATTCCCGTACTGGTCTTTGTATCCCTTGAATGACACGGGAAGGTGTAAAGCGTTCCTGATCAGCCTCGTCTGAGCACCAGACTCACACCTTTCATCCATTGTCTCCCGAATCTGGTTCAGGTCGCGCTCCACATACATCCGGACATAATCATCCTCTTTGGGCGGCCATGGCCCCTTGCCTTTCCCGTTCTGCTTGTCTTGAGTCTTGAAATAGTGCTGTTTCCGGTACTTTTCTTCCAGAGCAGGCCGCTTGGCATCAAGATCAATATGTTTGTGGGCGGAGAACGGTTCGGATGTGCCATAGGCGGTCAAAACCGTCCCGGCTACGCGGAAATTACAAAAATTGGGATTTCTTCCATCATCCATTCTACCGACAGAACCGTATTCTGATGACCACTTTACGCCCGCAGCAGATGCAAGACGCATCGCTGCATGGTGCCGTATTCCATAAGACCCCTGGACGTTATAAAAATCATCCGGCTTTAGTTTTACAATCTCCAAAACAGGAGATAGTAGGTGATTTGTTTTCGGAAGCGGAGAAGGCAGGAAGACAAAATGCCCGCCGGCTTTAGCTTCGTTCAGTTGTGCACGTAATTCACTGTTTTGATCCATTTATGCCTCCTTTTTAATTTGCCGAGCATACGTCGGTTGCGTCCATTGAGATAATCGCCAACACCTGCATTTCAGGGGTACGGAATTCCTTGTGCGCTGTTTCCTCAAGCCAGTCATACAGGTGTGGGTGGTCTGTGAAATCCACCTGGATCACCTTTTTTTCAGGCGGTACATCACTTGTTTTCTCTCCGGCATCAGCATTTTGCTGCGCGGCAAGGTTGATACTTTTAACACACCCCTTGCACCTGGTATCCAAACCATCCTTGCACGTCGGTGCGCTGTAAAAATGATCCCGGTCAGCCGGATATTCTTTTCCGCAAATCCGGCAGACCTTTGTTTCAGGTTCTGGCTTTTCCTTTTTGAACTTGGTTTCCAGTTCAGCCAGTTCAGCATCTACATCCATGATTTCCTCCTTTATAGGTTGGTAATTTCCTTTTTTGATCTGTTTACCCTGTTTGCAGTTTGCGCACTTAGGATCCAAAGGGATCGACACGCAGGCGTATGGTGAGTGTGTCTTATGCCGATCCTGGCGTTTGATACAGCCGGATACCGTGATGGTGCATTGGTGGGTTTCGCAGAATATTTTGTCTGACTTATCCATTGATCACCTTTTGCCACTTCTCGGCGGCGATAGAACCGGCCCAGCAGCTGGCCGCCGGCAGGTCCCCGGCCTGTTCCAGGTGGGCGATAA
>CALGAJ010000207.1 GCA_937951975.1 uncultured Desulfotignum sp. | reverse complement strand
CCGGAATTTGCCGGAAATTCGGATGCCTATATCCGGGAAATCACTCAAGTCATGCTGCCGGAAGTCAAAACCCAGGGCATTGCCACGGCTGTGGATGTGTTCTGTGAAACTATCGCGTTTTCCCGGGACCAGACCCGCCAGGTGTTTGAAAAAGCCAAAGATCTGGGATTTTCCATCAAGCTGCATGCAGAGCAGCTGTCCGATTCGGACGGTGCAGCCCTGGCGGCTGAAATGGGAGCTTTGTCCTGTGATCATCTGGAATACCTGTCACATACCGGGGCCCAAAAAATGGCGCAGCACGGCACCGTGGCCGTGCTGCTGCCCGGGGCGTTTCATTATCTGAAAGAAACCCGGGTGCCGCCCGTGGAAACCTTCAGACAACTGGCCGTTCCCATGGCCGTGGCCACGGATCTCAATCCTGGTTCCAGTCCGGTCTTCAGCATGCTGCCGGTGCTCAACATGGCCTGCCTTCGGTTTGGCCTGACCTGTGAAGAGGCCCTGGCCGGGGCCACCATTCACGGGGCCGCCGCCCTGGACCTGGCAGACCGGAAAGGCAGCCTCGAACCGGGAAAGGATGCGGATTTTGTCATCTGGGATGTGGACACTCCGGCGGATCTGTGTTATCTCACGGGTATCTCACCGCTAGAACAAGTGGTGATTGAAGGCAAAACCTTAGAACATCTGTAAATACCCTCATGGAGATACCAACATGTGTGAATCCAATGTATATTTGAAAGAAAACGGCGCTGAAACACTGATCATGGAAAATGTGGCCGCCATCACCCCGGCCGGTGAACACCGGTTCATTCTCAGAGGTTTGCTGGGTGAACAGCAGGAGATATCCGGCATTATTGAAGACATCAATCTGATGGGGCATAAAATTATTCTCAAACCTGCCTGATGACTGCTTTCAAACAATACCTGGGTGCCATGGCATGGGCCAACCGCTTAGGGCATGACATTGAATGGGTATTTTTTCCGGGAATGCTGCCGGAAAGCCGGCGCAAATGGTGGGGTGATTTTGGAAACCGTCCCGCACCCCACGAAGGCATTGACATCTGTTATTTCAAGACCCGGAACAAAACGATCCAGCCTCTGCCGGCAGGCGCACGGATTCCGGTCTGGTCTTCGGGAGTCGTGCTCAACATCTGCGATGATTTTCTGGGCAACTCCCTGGTGGTGGCACCGGAAGCTTTTATGTCAGAGAACACCCGGATTCTGGAAATCTACTCCCATCTGTGTGTCTGTGATGGCATCATGCCCGGTATGAGGGTACAGGGAAATCAAATCATTGCCCGGACCGCTGATACCCATGCCACAGGATCGGTGCTGCCCCCCCACCTGCATCTGTCCTGTATCGAGGTGCCGGCCCGTATTTGTCCCAGTGAACTGAACTGGACGCTTTTTCCCCGGCGGGACACAGCCAATGTGATGAATCCGGTTTTTATGGGGTGACACGGGTCAGAGCCAAAAGAAAATTTGAAAAAAAAAACAAATTGAACTATGATCACCCCAACCTGAATTATTTACTATTGAAACATCTTTTGGAGACAATGAATGAAAACCATTAAATTATTGATTCTGCTGATCATCTTTGGACTGGCCGGACTTTTGATTTATCAGAACATCGATTATTTTACCACAAAAGAAATGTTGACCCTGAATTTAAAATTCACCAGCTGGGCTGTGCCTGAACTGCCCAACTGGGCTTTCTGGGGGATTTGTCTGGGGCTGGGCCTGTTGATCACAGGAATCAAGGGGCTGGCCACTGCATTCGGACTGGGCAGAGAAATCAAGAAAAAAGACAAGCGGATTTCTGAACTGACGGCTTTGAACACCGACCTTCAAGCCCGGCTGGATGTATTTATTCATGATCCTTATATTAAAAAAGGACTGTCCGACACCCCAAAACCTGAATCCGATGTTTCAACACCTGAGACACCCGATGAACCAAACGGCCAGGACCCGGATCAATCAACTTCCAAGGAATAATTCATTTAACACCCATACATGAGCGAACCCAGACAAACCCCTATGATGGCCCAGTATATGGCCATCAAGGAGCAATACAAGGATGCCATTCTTTTTTACCGGATGGGAGATTTCTATGAAATGTTCCATGCAGATGCAAAAAAAGCCGCCGGCATTCTTGAAATCGCTTTGACATCCAGAAACAAGAATGATGATGCGCCGGTTCCCATGTGCGGGGTTCCCTATCGGGCCGCTGACACCTATATTGCAAAACTCATTGATAACGGATGCAAAGTGGCGGTCTGTGACCAGGTGGAAGATGCCTCGGCCGCCAGAGGGCTGGTGAAACGGGAAGTGGTTAGGGTCATCACGCCGGGAATGATCCTGAACGAAACACTGCTGGATCAGTCCACCAATAATTTTCTCATCGCTCTTTCCATGATCCGGGACCGGGCCGCTCTGGCCTGTCTGGATATTTCCACCGGATCCTTTACCACCTGTGAGGTTCCCAAAAAAGGGGCCGGCCTGCCCCATGCCTTGATCGATGAAACCCTGAAACTGGATCCAAAAGAAATTTTACTGCCGGAACACGTGGAAAAAGATCCGGCGTTCCGTTCGGTTCGACAGGCCTTTTCCGGCCGTCAGATCACGTATCTGCCCGCATCCATTTTCCGGGAATCCGATGCCCGGGATCGATTGACTGAAAAATTCAACACCATCACCCTCAACGGGTTCGGTATCGATCAGATGCCGGCGGCCATCAGTGCGGCAGGCGCGGTGACATCCTATGTCCAGGACACCCAGATGCAGGACACCACCCATATTTTTCAGATCTGCCCCTATGATCTGGAACAGTTTTTAAAACTGGATGAGCGGACATGCCGGAACCTGGAACTGCTGGCCAATCTCCAGACCCGGGACAGAAAAGGATCACTGATTTCGATCCTGGATAAAACCGCCACGGCCATGGGCAGCCGCAAAATCAAAACCTGGCTGCGGCATCCTCTGGTGAACCGGGAGGAAATCGAGCTGCGGTTTGAGGCGATCCAGATGTTGATGGATGCCCCCCATCTTCACAAAACGCTGATCACTCTTCTCAAATCCGTGTATGATCTGGAGCGCCTGGGCAGCAAAGTTTCCATGGGGCAAGGCAATGCCAGGGACCTGCTGGCATTGAAAAATTCGCTGCTCTGCCTGCCGGAGCTGTTCGCTGCATTGAACCGTCTGGATCATCCATTGCTCAACGGCAGCCGGGTCCAGGATCTGGCACCGGCGCTGGAATGCCTGGGCCGGCTGGCCGAGCTCATTGACACAGCCATCCGGGAGGATGCGCCCCATGTGCTCAATGAAGGCAGCCTGATCAAAGACGGATACAGCCGGGAACTGGATGATCTGGTATCCATTTCCAGGGACGGCAAATCCTGGATTGCCAGAACCCAGGCCCAAGAAAAGGAAAAAACCGGGCTGTCTTCTTTGAAAATCAAATACAACAAGGTATTCGGCTATTTTATCGAAGTATCCAAAACGCAAGCCACCCAGGTACCGGACCATTATATCCGCAAGCAGACCCTGGTGAATGCAGAACGCTTTATCACCGACGAAATGAAACAGGTGGAATCCAGGATACTGTCCGCCCAGGACAAGCGCAATGCCCTGGAATATGACCTGTTTTGTTCGGTGCGGGACCAGGTGGTGGACAATGCCGTGATCATTTTAAAAATGGCGGATTTCATTGCCACGGTGGATGTGCTCCAGGGCCTGGCCCGGACCGCGTCTGAAAACGGATATATCCGCCCGGAAATCAATGATCAGGGCCGCATTGCCATTAGCGACGGCCGGCATCCGGTGGTGGAAAAACTGATCGTGGGCGAACGGTATGTGCCCAACTCCATAACAATGGACGATGAACAAAACCAGATCCTGCTGATCACCGGCCCGAACATGGCCGGGAAATCCACGGTGATGAGGCAGGCGGCCCT
>CALGAJ010000206.1 GCA_937951975.1 uncultured Desulfotignum sp. | reverse complement strand
AATGACACCGCAATCGTGGGTCGGGCAGTTCCGGGATTCAATGTGACTGACAAACATCTCCCGATGGTCCGTCAACACCCGGTTCAGAAATTCCCGGGTCTGAACGGCAGTGTCATCCGGGCGTCTGGTTTCAAATTCAGCCATGAGCTCATCAATGGCAGCCATATGACCATCGCCGGCCTCTCCCAGGGATATTTCTTCCACCAGCATCCGGATGGATTCACATATCCGCCGCACCTTGGGGTCTGTCAGCACACCGGAATCAATACGCTCAGACAGGTATTGCAGGGTGGACTGAACCGGACAGGTGTCTTTGGCCATGGATCACACTCCTTTCAAAAACTGCTGTTCTCAAGAGATGCCACAGCTTCCGCATGGCGCTGCCGACGGATCTGGGTCATGTCCTCGACTTTTCCGAATTTCAGGCAGCCTGTGGTACAGGTGGTGACACAGGCCGGTTTCAGGCCCTGGTCCACCCGATCCTTGCAGTAATCACATTTTACCACTTTTCCGGTGCTCGGATTCCACTGGGGCGCGCCCCACGGGCAGGCGGAGATACAGGTTTTGCATCCCACACACAGGTCCTGCTGCACAAACACAATCCCGTCCGAGGATCGCTGCTGCATGGCTCCGGTGGGGCAGGCGGACACACACCATGGATCTTCGCAGTGAAAGCAGGGCATGAAGATGAACGACATCTTGGGCAGATTATTGATGAATTTGGGCCCCACCTGGATAACCTGACAGGGCTTGGGACCTTCGGGAAGATCTTTATTGGTTTTGCACTGAATCTCACACGCGTGACACCCAATACATTTTCTACTGTCCTGGAACAGATAATACTGACTCATTCATAGCCTCCTTAAGAAATAATAATTACACCGGTGTCACGGTGACAAACGTGTCATGATATGCCGGGCTGCCGCCCACTTTGTCATATATATTCTCCTGGAGCAGGGCATCGGACAGCCCCCGATTGTACGACCGGGCCGCCTTTTTTGCTTCATGACCGAATCCATGGGCCATGAAAACCGCCTCCGGATGGATCAAGTCCGTGACAAACGTCTTGATCTGCCCTTTACCGCAGGCGGAAGCCACTTCCACCGTGGCACCATCCTGAATCCCCAGGCCTGCTGCTTTTCCACTGTTTATCCAAAGCAGGTTTTCATGCATCAGTTCATTGAGATACGGCACATTCTGGGTGGAAATATGGGTATGCAGGGCGGTCCGTCCCACCACCAGCCGGAACTGTTTGTCCGGTTCCGCCGGTGTCAACGGGGATTCATACGGGGGGAAAGACGGAAATCCGGCATCTTCCAGCAGCGATGATTTGAATTCTATTTTTCCCGATGGCGTTTTAAAGGGAATATCGTTTCTGTCCCAGAAAATCTGAGATTTGCCGTAACTGACAAATCCTTTTTCTTTGAAATCCGCCCGGGTGAAACCCGTGCCTTCCAACTGCCAGTCCACCAGTTCGTCCATGGTTTCATAGGGGAAATAGTCACCGATTCCCAGCCGGTCGCCGAGGCGTTTGAGTATGATGGGGCCTTCCAGGGTGTCATACCGGGGTTCCACTGCTTTTTCCCGCAGAAACATCATGGGTTTGAGACCGTTCATCTGCTGGATGGAGTCGGTCCGCTCAAGATAGGTGGATTCCGGCAGAATCACGTCCGAATACCAGGCGATATCGGAATAATTGATATCGATGGTCACGATCAGGTCCAGTTTTTCCAGGGCCTTTTTGGTGTTATTGGTATCTGCGATGGACATGAGGGTTTCCAGGCGATAATTGATCAACGCCTTGATGGGGTAAGGGTCTTCATTGAGAATGGCATACGGCAGGATCTGAGGCACGCCATGGGCCGGGTCCGGCAGAGGAAAATCCGATGTCCCCACCTTGTCGAACCGGGGGACCTGGATTTCCGGAAAGGTCTGATCGGTCAGTTTTCTGGCGGGCTTACCGCCTTCAGCACCCGGTCCTTTCTTGAAAAAGATACCGCCTTTGGCTTCCACCGATCCCATGAGCGCGTTGAGCATGAGAATGGACCGGCGGATATAGATTTCATTCCGGTGACTGGCGCACCGGTATCCATAATGAAAAATCACTCCGGGCTTCACCCTGCTGATTTCTCTGGCCAGGGCCTTGATTTCATTGGCCGGAATCCCGGTTTCCTTTTCCGCCCATTCAGGCGTGCAGTCATTGACAAAATCCCGCAACTCGTTGAAGCCATGGACCCATTTATCGACAAATGAGGCATCATAAAGCCGCTCTTTAATAATCACGTTCATCAGCCCGTAGTTCAGGGCCAGGTCGGTTCCCGGCCGAATCATCCAGTACCGGTGGGCCTTGCCCGCAGTCACATTGACCCGGGGATCGATATAGGTGAGTTTGGCCCCTTTTTCCAGGGCATCCATCAGGGTGTTCACCTCTTTGATATTGATGGACTCAAAAATATTTCTGCCATAAAGAACAATATGCTTGGTATTGCCGTAATTAATACCCATCTGGCCGTCGGTATATCCGAACATGGACCGGCAGGCTGTATTCATGGACCCTTTGCATAAGGCATCATGCGTGAAATGGTTGGGTGACCCCAATGCTTTCAAAAAGGTTTTGCTCACGTGAGTGCTCAACTGGGTGCGCTCTCCAAGGGCAATGGCGTGCCCCCCATGGGTTTCTTTGACTTCCTTGAGCCGGGTTGCCACATAATCCAGGGCTTCGTCCCAGGATGCTTTGCGCCAGTTGCCCGATCCCCTGTCCCCCACCCGGATCAAGGGTGTCTGAGGCCGCTGGTCATCCATCAACATGGATTTTCCGGCCGATCCCCTGGGGCACAGGCTGCCGTCAATACCCGGCACATGCGGATTCCCCTGAATCCAGTCCACATGCCCGTCCTTGACACTGACTTTGATGGGGCATCTGACCGAACACATGAAACATAAACTGAACACATCTTTATTCATAATTCACTGTCTCCTTATAATTGACAATTCAAACTCGAACCGAATCTACTTGCCATAACCGTGCCAAAGATTCTTTTTTGAAAAAAAAACACGGAAAGAGACGTATCATATTCTGGAATCACCCCGAATCAAGCGATTATCTTTTCCAAGTAAATCATTAAAAAATCTTGACGTCAAGCATATTGCCATGTCTGCCCCGGCCCTGGAATCCTGTTGCAGCCGGAACCCCGGGCTGGGGCCTGCAATAAAAAAAAAGCGGTGCAATTTTTTTATTGCATCCGCTTTTTTTTCAAGACATGTAACGGGCACCCCACCCTGTTGTTGACAATTTTTTTGTTTTATGCCTTTCTAATGGAGACCCTGGGTTATTTTACCTGAAAAAACCATAAAAAAAAAGAAAATACCAACCACCCATGACCAAACGTTACCAAGCTCCCATTGTCAAAAAAGCCTTCGACATTCTCACCGCCATTTCCAAATCCGGGAACGGGTTGCGCATCAGTGACATCGCTTCGGATCTGGACATCAGCAAAAGCACGGTTCACGGCATCACCGCAGCCCTGGAGGAACAGGGTGCCGTGATCCGGGATCCATCCTCCAAACGCTACACCATCGGGCTGACGCTGATGGAGCTGGGCAAAGCCGCTTATGAACGGGTGGATATCATTCAAGCCGCCCGGCCCGTCATGGAGCATCTGATGGAACAATGCAATGAATCCGTATTCCTGGGAATCCGGAATCAAGACCGTGTCACAGTCATTGACATTGTCGAATCCCGAAAGGATTTCAAAATCAGTTCTCCCATCGGAACCCCCCTTCCCCTGCTGGCCGGTGCCGTGGGAAAAGCGTTTTTAGCCTGCATGGCCCCGGCAGATGCGGCCGATTATCTGAAAGCCCATCCGATCCGCCGATTCACGGCCCGGACCATTATAGACCCGGGTGCCTATCTTGAAGAACTTCAGACCGTCAAATCCAGAGGATATGCGCTGGATGATGAGGAATACCTGGTGGGTGTCCGGGCCGTGGCCGTGTGCCTGTCACCGTTCTTTGGCCGCCAGCCCGCCCTGTGGGTCGTGGGATTCAAGGCCGGGATGTCCGATGACCAGATGCCGCGCATCATCGATCAGACCCTGAATGCGGCCCGGCGGATCAACCGGGCGCTGGCCTGACCTTCAAAAATCAACCAGGGAGTCAGAAACATGTTTCTGACTCCCTGGTCTTTTTGATGGTAGGCACGAGCGGACTTGAACCGCTGACTTCTACCGTGTCGAGGTAGCACTCTACCAACTGAGTTACGCGCCTTTAACTGATCGGAACTTTTTATCAAACCCCGGAATTCATGTCAAGAAAAACTGCTGGATCATGAATATATTTTTCATTGTCTGACCGGAAAATGGGTTATTCACCGTTTTTTCAAGTACCGGTTTCATCAATGAAACGGATACTCACTGATGTGTCTGACACTTCCTCGATGTCAATTTTGAATCCATCAAAGGGCTTTTGCATGATATGGCGGGCAAACTGCTCGGAACTGCCTTCATAGGTCACTTCCAGGGCCGCATGCTCGGACCCGATCTCCCGGGGCGTCACAGTCCGGATTCCCTTGATCTCCTCAAACCGCTTTTTCAAAGCGATGAATCGGGGAAGGAACTGATTCCCCTGGATTCGGACCGTGAACGCGGCTTCTTTTCCTGATTTTTGTGTCCAGGACCGCTTAAGCTGGGCGGACAGATCCGCATACGCCAGATCCACGGCCCGGGTAATGGCCCGGACATCTCCGGTCTGATCTGCATCGGCTTTGGCAGCCGCCTGATGCTCACAGCCTGCAACCGGCTTTCCCGTGGTCACGTCCAGCACCTCCAGGTGAACAACGGCATCAAAAACCGTTTCATCTCCCATGGAATTGCCGGATTCAGTGGCACCGGCCCGGCCCAGCATGACCAGGTCGGCATTCAGTGCTTCTGCCAGATTCACGGCCGCCCCGGTATCATAAATGGACTTGAATTGAATGCCATACGCCTTGGGATCCGGGCGCTGTTCCCCCACCCCCACCACATTGAACCGGTTTTGCGTCATCTTGTCCGCTATCTGGATCTCCGCATGGGAATGGTACGGTTCCGGGTTGTTTCCCCACCAGTATCGGGGCAGCAGATCTGAAGCGGTTTGTTCGGCAATGAGCAGCAGAATCCGGGGCCGGCCGGTCTCTGCATTGAGGATGCCGGCTTCCGCCAGCGCCTGTGTCAGGGCGCCTGCCTGCACCCGGGATTCCACCCCCACCAGATAGCTGTCTTTATATGTCGCCTCGCCTAAAACCCGGAAGGTGCTGATATAATCCTCGGCTGCCGGCAGAATCCGGGAGTGGAGGAATTCCAGATTGGCGGCAAATGTCCGGGGGGGCACCACCCGGGCAAAGGCAATGGCGACCGCCTGTTCGAGTGCATCGGACACGGCTGCCTGGCGGGCCTCAGGAATCTCTTTGCCGGCGATGGATTGAACCCCTGTGGTCAAAATCTGTATGTCATCGGTCGTTGCGGCAGCACCGCCCGGACCCGGAAACAATATTGCAAAAATTGCCGCCCAGACAGCGGCCTGTTTTCTGATCCCCATGCTTACACCTTTCTGTGAACCGCATAATTCGCAATTAAGGTTAAAATGGTTTTTGACGCGGAATCATCAAAAATCGTCAGGGCTTGTTCCGCCTTTGCCACATCCTCTTTTGCCTTGTTTTGAGTATAGGAGATTCCGTTGAGAGACTCAAGTTTTTCCTTCAATGCCTGGAACTGCCCGGGATCAAACGCGGTTTCCGCCAGCATCTGTTCCATCCATTTCCGGTCTTCGGGGCCGGCATGGGCCAGGCTGTAAATCATGGGCAACGTCAATTTGCCTTCCCTGAGATCCGCACCCGGATTTTTTCCCAGCTGGCTGGCCGTGGCGGTATAATCCAGCAGATCATCCGCCATCTGAAAGGCCATGCCCACATGATACCCGAAATTTGCCAGTGCACTTTCCTTTGCTTCAGACGCATGGGCCAGGATCGCCCCACACCGGCAGGCCCCCTGGATCAGCACCGCGGTTTTTCGTTCGATAATCTTCATATACTGGGCTTCGGTCAAATCGGTCCGGCCTTTTTTATCCAGCTGGTCGATCTCTCCTTCAGACATCTCCCGGGTGATTTGTGCAATCACGGCAATGACTCGGGAATTGTTTGTCCGGGCCGCAATATCCAGGGCCCGGGCCAATAGAAAATCTCCGGTAAGCACCACCTGGGCCGCCGGCCAGAGGGTATGGGCCGCCTCTCTTCCCCGGCGCAGGGCCGACCCGTCCACCACATCATCGTGCAGCAGGGTGGCGGCATGCAGATATTCAAACATGGTGGAAAACATCACCTCATGGCCGCCTTGATATCCGCACATGCGGGCCGCATGGATGAACAGCAGGGGCCGCAGGCGCTTGCCGCCGCTGAACAAAAGGTGCGCGGCGATCTGTTTCACCAGATCCAGGCGGGGGGCCAGGTTCTCTTCCAGGGCCTGCTCCACCTGATTCAACTCCGGTGTGACCTGGGCCATGATCTGTGTTTTCAAGTCAGTTTTCATGCCTTCTCCCCGGCAATGTCATATTCATACCCATCGGTTATCTTTACTTGAACCCGGGAGCCGATGGCCAGCCCGTCCGAATAAATAAACGTGACCCCGTCCACTTCCGGGGCCTGGAACATGGTCCGGCCGGTAAACAGACCCGGTTCCGGGTTTTCTTCCACCAGCACGGGATAGATTTTTCCCACATGCGTCTGGTTGATCTGTCCGGAGATTTCCGCTTGGAGCGCCATCAGGGTGTCATGGCGGACCTGGGCCACGTCTTCGGACACATGACCCGTCAATGCATGGGACGTCAGGTCATCGGCATCTGAATAGGTGAACACCCCTAAATGATCGAACCGAATCTCTTGAATAAAATCCACCAGTGAGTCGAACATCTCACGGGTTTCCCCGGGAAACCCGGTGATCACGGTGGTGCGCAATGCCGCATCCGGGTCTGTCCGCCGGATCATGGCAAACAGGTCTTTGAGCTGGGTGCGGGAATAGGGCCGGCCCATGCGCCGCAGCATCGTGGTATCCGCGTGCTGAATGGGCACGTCATAATAGGCGCAGATATTGTCATGGGCCTTGACCGTCTCGACGATCGACCGGGTCAAAGACTCCGGGTGGGTATACAGCATCCGGATCCAGACGTCCGGATCCACGGCCGTTATCTGCCGGGACAGAGTTTCCAGCACGTTTGCAAACCCGGTGCCGTCTTTCAGGTCCCGGCCGTAATCCGTGGTGTTTTCCGCCGTGAGGATGATCTCTTTCACCCCCTTTTTCACCAGTGCCACGGCCTCATCACAGATATCGGTCACCGGGCGGGAGCGCTGCCGGCCCCGCAGGGTGGGAATGATGCAATAGGTGCAGTGCCGGTTACACCCTTCCGATACCTTGACAAACGCATACGGATCCCCGGACAGAGCCCGGTCCACGGACAGATCGGCAAAGGACCGGGCATTGGGATCCGGAAAAAGGGTCAACGCGGACCCGGACCGCTCCTCCACCACCGCCACAATCTGTTCACACGCCCCGGTTCCCAGGAATGCATCCACCTCGGGCAGGCTGTCGGTCAACCCCGGATCATCCTTGTACCGCTGGGCCAGGCATCCCGTGACGATGAGGCGCCGGCACGCGCCCTGTTTCTTGTATGCCGCCATCTCCAGGATGGTGTCCACGGCCTCGTCTGCTGCAGAAGCAATAAAGCTGCACGTATTGATCACAATGACCCGGGCTTTGGCCGGGTCATTGGTCCGGGTGTGCCCGGCGGCCAGAAGCTTTCCCAGCATCACTTCGCTGTCCACCTGGTTCCGGGAACACCCCAGGGTTTCAAAATAAATGATCATATGGCTTTGGCCATCAGATCCCCCATGAGTTTGGAGAACCGGGACGGGTTGTCCAGTTTGCCGCCTTCGCTGATCACGGCGATGTCAAACAGCAGATCCGCGTAATCGGTGAGCACCGGGTTGGTGGTGTCGGTCTCGAATATCTGTTTGATTTTTTCCATGACCGGATGGTTGACATTGACCTCCATCACCCGTTTCTGTTCCGGGGTTTTCTGACCCGATGCCTTGAGGATCTTTTCCATGTAGGCACTCATGCCCCAGTCATCCCCGGACAGGCAGGACACGGAATCTTTCAGGCGGTTGGACACCACCACATCCTTGACATTGGCTTCCAGCTTGCCCTTAAGAAAAGACAGCAGGGCCGAGTATTCGTTTTTCTTTTCATCATCCACCTTTTCCACGTCCAGATCGCCTTTTTCCGCGCTCTTGAGCTTCTTGTCCTTGTACTCGGTCAACGACTGGGTCACCCACTCGTCAATGGGATCCACCATGAGCAGGACTTCGTAATCCTTTGCCTTCAGGGCTTCCAGCAGCGGTGAGTTCATCAGGGAGGTCAGGTTCTCGCCGGTGAGATAGTAAATCTCCTTCTGATCTTGCTTCATGTTTTCGATGTACTGGTCCAGGGTCACGTACTTGCCGTCGGACTTGGTGGTTTTGTACCGCAGGAGCGCCGCAATCCGTTCCTTGTTCCCGAAATCGGTGGGAATGCCGGCTTTCAGGGCCTGGCCGAACTCGTTATAGAACTCTTCGTATTTTTCCGCATCCATCTCTTCCAGGGTGGTGAAGATCCGTTTCACCAGATTCTTGCGGATGTTTCTCACCAGCCGGTCCTCCTGGAGGATCTCCCGGCTCACGTTCAGGTTCAGGTCCGGGGCATCCACCACTCCCTGGACAAACCCCAGGTAATCGGGCAGCAGCTCCTTGCAGTCGTCCATGATAAACACCCGTTTGCAGTAAAGCTGCATGCCGTGCTTGCGCTCGGGCCGGAACAGGTCGAACGGGGCTTTGGACGGAATATACATGAGCACGTCATATTCAGTGACCCCTTCGAACTTGTTGTGGATCACGGCCAGAGGCTTGTCCCAGTTATGGCTGATATGTTTGTAGAACTCTTCATGCTCTTGTTCGGTGACATCTTCTTTGGGCTGGGCCCAGATGGCTTTCATGGAGTTGAGGGTTTCGTCCTTGCGCACCTTTTTAAAGGTGTCTCCGATGGGCTTGCCGTCCTTGTCCTTGATGATCTCGTTTTCAGGGAGGGGCTCCGTTTTTTCCAGATTCATGATCACCGGATAAGTCACAAAATCGGAATGCTTTTTCACGATATGCTGGATCGTGTATTCATCGGTGAAATCCTGGTCATCTTCCTCAGGCTCTTTCAAATGCAGGGTGATGGTGGTGCCCCGGTCTTTTTTGTCGATCTCTTCAATACTGTAGGTGCCCTGGCCGTCCGATTCCCACCGCACGCCCTTGTCCGCCCCAGCGGCCCGGGTTTCCAGGCAGATTTTATCGGCCACGATAAAGGCGGAATAAAAGCCCACGCCGAACTGTCCGATGAGTTCCGGGGTCAGGGTGGTCTCTTTTTTGGATTTTTCCAGGGCCTCCATGAACGCAGCCGTACCGGATTTGGCAATGGTGCCGATGTTTTCGTTGACTTCGTCCAAAGTCATGCCGATGCCGTTGTCCGTGATGGTGAAGGTCTTTTTTGCCGGATCCACGGCCAGGCGGATCTGAAAATCGTTGTCATCGCTGAACAGGTCGGGTTCGGTCTGTTCCTTGAACCGGGCCTTGTCTATGGCATCCGAGGCATTGGAAATGAGTTCTCTGACAAAAATCTCCTTGTTGGAATACAAAGAGTTGATGATCAGGCGCAGCAACTGCTGGACTTCGGTTTTAAACTGGTGTGTCTGTTTCTCTCCCATGGTCACTCCTGTGTTGATTTTAAACGGGTTAATTGTTGCATTAAAATAAATTTTTTCTAATTATTGTGGCAAAAACCGGATTGTCAAGGGTCATTCATGGGTGCGGCCCATGCTGAAAAACCATCTTGCCATTCTTTTTCAAAGGTATTACATTGCCTGCTGTTTCTTCATATCAAATCATCAAGGAGTCCGCTCATGGAACAAAAAGCGTTTCAGGATTATTATTCGGAAGAATTCAGTCATTGCTACGGCTGCGGCCGGCTCAACGAACACGGACACCAGATCAAAAGCTTCTGGGACGGGGAAGAAAGCGTGGCTGTTTTCACCCCGGAACCCTATCACATCGCCATTCCCGGATTTGTCTACGGCGGGTTGATCGCCTCGTTGGTGGACTGTCACGGCACGGGCACGGCAGCGGCGGCCACCTACCGGGAACAGGGCCGGGCCATGGATTCCGAGCCGGCGTTGCGGTTTGTCACCGGTTCCATTCATGTGGATTTTCTGGCCCCGACGCCTTTGGGGGTACCCCTGGAACTGCGGGGGAAAATCGCTGAAATAGGGCCTAAAAAGGTGGTGGTGGACATCCGGGTTTCCGCGGAAGGCGACCTGTGTGCCAAAGGCCGGGTCATTGCCGTGAAAATGCCGGACACCATGATGCCCAAAAAATAAAAAAGGAATCACCCATGTCTGAAAAAATCATTGATCCCAAACGGAAAACCGTCCTGTTCGCGTTCAGGGGCGATCCTCTGTGCTTTGTCCATGTGCTGCTCAACGGTCTTAACCTGCATGCAAACGGCCACGAAGGCAAAATTGTCCTGGAAGGCGAATCCGTCACCCTGGTGGAAAAGATGAGCCAGCCCGGCCATTTTCTGTCGGACCTGTATCAGAAAGCCAAAGACGCCGGCATCATTCACGGGGCCTGCAAGGCATGCAGTGCCAAGCTCAAGGCCACAAAAGCCGTGGAAAAAGCGGGTATCCCCCTGATCGGGGACATGAGCGGACATCCGGCCATGTCCCAATTTCTGGCCCAAGGGTATGAGGTGATCACGTTTTAACCGGGGTTCGGTTCTGCAGACCGTTTCCTCTTTCGCATCGACCTTTCGCATCAAAAGGGTTTACACCATAAATTGAACATGCCCGGTGTCAAAAAACAAACGGCGTTCATCCGCCTGTTCATCTATGTATTTGTATGCTTTTTGTCCGGCCCGGTCTGTCTGTTTCCTGCCGCACAGGCGTCGGATTCTTTGACCATCACTCTGACTGAACAGGAAAACGCCTTTATCGAAAAGCATCCCGTGATCCGGGTGAGCAACGAGATGGACTGGCCCCCGTTTGATTTTGCCGTTGGAAATCAGCCTTTTGGCCTGAGTATCGATGTGATGACCCTCTTAGGGGCCCGGCTGGGCATTGAGTTCGAATACGTCAACGGGTATCGGTGGAACGAGCTGGTCACCCTGTTCCGGGAAAACCGGATCGATTTGCTTCAATCGGCTTATAAATCCCCGGAACGTGAACAGTTCGGCCGGTTCACTTCCCCATATTTCAAAGACAAGACCGTATTCATAGTGCCTTCCCATTCCCCGGGCATATCCGACATCACGGACCTGAACGGCAAAATCGTTGCCATTCCCAAGGCATGGGCCTATGAAACCTATCTGACCGACCATCATCCCGACATCCAGGTGTTGACCGTCAAGAACACGGAAGACGCATTTCATGCCGTGATCAACCAGAAGGCGGATGCCGCCATCGAGCTGTCTGCCGTGGCCCGGTACCTGATTAAAAAAAATTATCTCACCGGCCTGAAAATCTCGGGATGGTTCAGCCAGTACGACAGCAATGACCAGAAAGCCCTGCACATCATGGTTCGGCCTGACTGGCCCATCCTGTACCAGATGCTGGAAAAAGCCTTGCAGACCCTCACACCCGGTGACATTGCAGCCCTGGAATATAAATGGCTGGGAACGATCCGGCCCGGCAATGACGGGACACTGAACCTGACCCCGGAAGAAAAAATGTTTCTGGAAACCCATCCGAAGATCCGGGTGGCCAGCGAGATGGACTGGCCCCCGTTCGATTTCATCCAGTCCGGGGAACCGGCCGGGTTTGCCATCGATTATGTCAAGCTCCTGGCAGAGATCGCCGGTTTTGATCTTGAGTTTATCAACGGCTACACCTGGTCCCAGCTGCTGGAAAAGGGCCGGAAAAAAGAGGCCGATCTGTTTCCGGGGTTGTGGAAAAGTCCGGACAGGGAAGAATTTCTTTCTTTCACCCGTCCCTACATCCAGCTGATCAAAGTGCTGGTCACCCGGACGGACGTTCCCCCGGTCAATTCCCTGGCGGAAATGAAAGGCCGAACCATTGCCCTGCCGGCCGGTTATGCCCTTGCTGACATGGTGATGGAACAGTATCCGGATTTAGACTATGTCATGGTCAAAAATCCGGCCGAAGGCATCAAACTCGTGTCCCTGGGACGTGCAGACGGATTTGTCGGTTCTCTGGGTATTATCAACTATATTATTAAACAGCAGTTCATCAACAATGTGAAAGTAGCCGCGGAAATCGAACTGAACCAGGATCTGCCGCTGGCCATGGCGGTCAGAAAAGACTGGAAAACCCTTGGGACCATTCTTGAAAAGGCCATGACACAGGTGGACCCGCTGCAATATGATGCCATTGTCAAAAAATGGATCGGCACCATGGACCCGGCCGGCGAACTGACCACGCTCACCCGGGAGGATACCGCCTATCTGGGTACCAAAAAACAGATCTCCCTGTGTGTGCGGACCGATGCCCCTCCGTTTGAATTCATGGACGGCAATAATGAATACAGCGGCATTGTGGCGGATTTTTATCAGCTGCTGAGCCGGAAAATCGGGGTGCCCATCCGGGTGGCATACACCGGTGCCGGAGCCGGCGGATGATCCGATCCTGTTCCAGATCGTTGAAAAAGCGGTTCATTCCATGACCCCGGACAAAAAAAAACAGATCTTCCAGAACTGGATGACCCTTAATTATGAACAGGGGGTTGATTACACCCTGTTATGGCGCATACTCGCGGTTTTGGGTATCATCGGATTTTTTGCCGTGTACCGTCACATCTCGGTTAACCGCTACAATATCAAACTGGGCCGTCTGAACCGGGAACTGGTTGCAGCCAACAAGAAACTGGCAACCATATCCTACCTGGACGGGCTCACCGGTATTTCCAACCGCAGAAAATTCGATTCAGTCCTTGAAGATGAATGGAAAAGATGTGAACGGAACAACCTGACCCTGACGCTGATGCTCATGGACATCGATCATTTCAAGCGTTTCAACGATCGGTACGGCCACCTTCATGGAGACGACTGCCTGAAAACCGTGGCCACGTGTGTTGAATCGCTTTTGCGACGGCCCGGCGATTTTGTGGCCCGATACGGCGGCGAAGAGTTCGGCATTGTCGTACCGGGCATCGATGCGTCCGGTGCTGAAATCCTGGCGCAAAAAATACTGGACCAGATACTGGCCCTCAAAATCGCCAACCAGGGCTCGGACGTGTCTGCTTATCTCACCGTGAGCATCGGGGTCATCAGCACGGTTCCCACCCGGTCATTGCCCGCCAAATGGTTCCTGAACAAAGCAGACCAGCTGCTGTACCGGGCCAAGGAAAACGGCCGGAACCAGTACCGGCTGGAAACCCTGTAACCCATCGGCGCAGCGCGGCTGATCCGACACTCAACACACTGAAAAAAAGAGCGTCATGCAGAACAGAACAAAAGACATCGAAGTCTGCTGGGCAAAACAGCTGCAAAAAGAACATGGCAGAATCTGTTACCGGCAACGTGTTTCCCTGCCCACACCGGTCGTCAGCATCGTTGCCGGCAAGAACCGGTTGGGATACTGGAGCCCGGTCAATCAGACCATTTCCCTTTCCAGGCATTTGATTAAAACCACCCCCTGGGAAACCGTGCTGGAAATTTTCAAACACGAAATGGCCCATCAATACGTCAGCCGATATTTCCAAAATGCAGACCCGCACGGAAAAGGATTTAAAACCGCCTGTAAACTTCTGGGGGTCCACCCGGCGTTTGCCGGAACCAGCAGTCCCCGGGAAGCACATCTGGCAGCCTTTACGGGCAATCTGCCGGAAAAGGCCCAGACCCTGCTGCGGCGGGTGAAAAAATTACTGGCCCTGGGGCAGTCCAGCAATGAAGCAGAAGCCCGGGCCGCATCCCGGAAAGCCGGTTATCTGCTGAACAAATACAACCTGGACCGGATTGCTGAAGAGGACATGGGGTCCTCATCCGATACCAGATACCTGTATCTCCGGACCGGCAGAAAACGCATGCAAAGTATTGAAAAGCTGATTCTGGGTTTCCTGGAGGAGTTCTATTTTGTCGATTGTGTGATCGCCTCCATCTATGATGCTCAAACCGATGAAGAATGCAGGGCCGGCGTCCTGATCGGCAAAAAAGAAGCCCTGGTGGTGGCTGAATATGTGTACTGGTTTCTGTTGAATACCTCCGGGACGTTGTGGCAGGATTTCCGGAAAAAACATGCCGGCCGGCGGACCGGCAAGGCCGCGTTTGATTCAGGATTCATGAAAGGGATCCGGTCCAACCATGAGATGGTGTTCAAAGAATACGATGATGCCGCAATCCATGGAAACACCTCTTTGCCCATCGCGGCCGTCCGGACCTTGCGAGCCCAATGCCGGGCTGAAAACACCCTTGAAAAAAACCGGCTCTTTCCCCGGTTGAGAAAAGACCGGACTTGTTTCCGGATGGATGAAACCGCTTTCTTTCACGGCATGGAACAGGGCAAAAAGACCCATATCCACCGGCCGGTGGCACATAAAACAACCGGGGTCACCGCATTGCTGAACCGGTGAAAGGACTTGACGATTACGCTTTCTGATCCAAATCACCATCTCTTTTTGTCAGTTTTTTTACCGGCGTTTGGCTCAATCTTATTGATATACCAACGGATTCACCGCCCGGTCAGGGGCCGGCCCAGACTGTAAATTTCTCCGCAGGCGTCAAACTCCCGGACCTGGTCGATCGCACAGATCTCATCAAACTGCTCCTGGATCTCTTCCGCGGCAATGTCCCGCCGGGTATCCCCGATACACACCCCTTTGCCCGAAACCATGGCAGACCGGGCAAACCAGCCCGCACTCATGGTGAACACTCTGCCGGACACGCTGTTCTGCCGTGAACACAGATATACCACCAGCGGCACGTTGAAACCGGGCTTGATCCGGCGGGCCACATCCTCGGGAAACACCCCGTCTGTCATACCGGTGTCCGCATTGGGCGCCACGGTATTCACAAGGATGCCGTAACGGGTGACCTCCAGCTTCAGGGTATTCATCAGCCCGATGATGCCCATTTTGGCCGCCCCGTAGTTGGACTGGCCGAAATTGCCGTACATCCCGGATGTGGAGGCGGTGAATACCACCCGGCCGTACTGCTGCTGCTTCATCTGCTGCACCGCCGGCTGGGTCACGCTGAACGCGCCTTTCAGATGCACGTTGACCACCTGGTCCCACTCTTGTTCCGTCATCTTCATAAAGGTCCGGTCCCGCAGGATTCCGGCATTGTTCACCAGAATATCCAGCCGGCCGAACCGGTCCACGGCGGTCTGAACCATCTGCTGTCCGCCGGTAAGAGTCGCCACGGAGTCATGACTGGCCGCAGCCTGTCCCCCGGCGGCCCGGATCTCATCCACCACCGCATCCGCACTGTACCGCCCGTCCCGTGTCCGCCCGATGTCATTGACCACCACAGCCGCTCCCCGCCTTGCCAGTTCCAGGGCATACGCCCGGCCGATACCGGCACCTGCGCCGGTCACCAGAGCTGCCTGGCCTTGAAAATCGATCATCCGTTTACTCCTGTTTAAAAATATTTCATGGCAATTCTTTCATGTTGTATTACATTTTTTTTAAACGGGCAATCACGGCAACCATGCCGCAACCCTGAAACCCGATGATTACAGGAGGCCTGATATGGCACAGATTCATATCAATCCGGAAAACCAGACCCCGGAAACCATTCATATGACCATCACAGAACAAGACTTCAACTTTTCAGCCGCCAAACAGATGGCCAAAGACATGGCTTTTGAAAAATGTGACGCCCCCATGATTTTGTCATGGAAAAACAGCAAAACAGGCGAATCCTATCCTGATTATGAATGCGGGGTATCGGACCGTCCTTTCTGGATTCGCTACGCCGAGGGCAGGGGCGCCAACCTGACCATTGATTTCAATGACGGGGACTATGTGTTCATGATCCTGAAGATGTGAAATCAAGGGGGATCAGAGGCCAATGAATCAAATGATTTTGAAACCAACGGCCAAAACCATATTTGACGCCGGGATTCAAGCGGTGATGCCCGAAGTCTGTGTGGCAAGGCATTTAAATCTTTCCGGCAGCCGGCTGTATGCGGAGGGCATTGACCTGGATCTGGATCAGATCCGGCATATTTATGTGGCCGGGGCCGGCAAGGCATCGGCCGCCATGGCAGAAGAAGTGGAAAAAGTGCTGGGCCCCCGGATCCATGCCGGGGTGGTGGTCACCAAATACGGGCACGGCCTGCCCCTGGACCACTGCCGGGTGATGGAGGCCGGACACCCGGTGCCGGATGCCGCAGGAATGGCCGGGGCATCCGCCCTGCTGGACATGGTGGCGGAAGCCGGGCCGGACGACCTGATTGTCTGCCTGATATCGGGCGGGGCATCGGCCCTGACCCCCCTGCCTGCCGACGCCATCTGTTTAGCGGACAAGCAGGACACCACCCGGCAGCTTCTGGGGTGCGGGGCCACGATCCACGAAATCAACACCATCCGCAAGCATCTGTCGAAAATCAAGGGCGGACAGGTATGCAAAGCTGCCAACGGGGCCCGGGTGATATCGCTGATCCTGTCCGATGTGATCGGCGATGATCTGGATATCATCGGTTCCGGCATGACCGCCCCGGACCGCGGGCATTTCAGGGACTGCCGGATCATTCTCGAGCGCCACGGGATCTGGGATTCGGTGCCTGAACCGGTCCAAAACCATATCCGGTCCGGCATGAATGGCCGGATTCCTGACACACCCAAACCCGGTGACCCCATCTTTTCCCGGGTTACGAACCAGGTGGTGGGCAGCCTGTCCGATGCCCTGAATGCTGCGGCGATAGAAGCGGAAAATCAGGGATTCACGCCGGTGGTGCTGTCATCCATGATCCAGGGAGAGGCAAAAGAAGCCGCCAAAGTGTTGTGCGCGGTTGCCCGGGAAGTCAGGCGGTTCGGCCGGCCGGTGAACCCCCCGGCCTGTCTGCTGTGTGGCGGTGAAACCACTGTCACCATCAAGGGAACCGGCACAGGCGGCCGGAACATGGAACTGGCCCTGGCCGGTGCCATGGCCCTTCAGGACACGTCCGGGATCCTGCTTCTGTCCGGAGGCACGGACGGCACGGACGGTCCCACAGATGCGGCCGGGGCGTTTGCCGATGGTAACACGGTGTCCCGGGCAGCGGGCCTGGATCTGTCCCCGGAAAATCATCTAAATGAAAACAATGCCTATCCTTTTTTCAAAGCCCTGGATGATCTGCTGATCACCGGTCCTACGCGCACCAATGTCATGGACATGCAGATTCTGCTGATTGCGGATCAGGTCATCCGCCGCATGAGCAGGGCCTCCCGCTGGGCCACAGGACCTAAGCAGAACCGCCGGCAGTCCGGCTGATCCAGCCATGACAGCCGGATTTTCAGGTTGGGGGAGCGGCCGTCCGCCGATTCCAGGATCTCGACATTTCCCTTCATTCCCCGGATGGCGGTGCGGAAATAAGAATCAAACGCGTACACCCACCCGTCCCTGATACCTGTGATCATGAGGTAATGCTCTTCCTTCCGGGTGAGCCGGATATTGCACAGCACCACCCCGCCCTGATCCAGGCAGTCCTGAATCGGCCCGTCTGAATCCAGGCGGACCGCCTCTTTTTCCAGGAACACGGTGCGCACGGCAAAATCTTTGAACCGGTAGGATTCCAGCCAGTTGCCCACCAGCCGGACCGCGTATTTGCTGGTGCCCCCGATACCGAACCGGGAATTGCGGCCCACGGTATCCAGGCAGTACAGATAGATGTGCCGGATCACCATGGGCGGCACCTGCTTTCGTTTGAACAGATAGCTCACCGCATTGATCAGGGCCGTGGGCACACAGTCATATTCAGACACCTGGTAATGAAGAGGGGTATGCATGAATTCTCCCGGCACGTGGTTTGATGCAAAAAAATTCTATATACCTTTGTCCGGAATTTTGCAAGAAATTCAGATCATGCCGCACCAGCGGTCAGTATCGGAATGACAAGAAACGCCGTATATCCCAGATAAACCGCCAGCAGTCCGGCCCCTTCCAGGCGGTTGATGCGTCCCGGCCGGCGCCTGAACCCGTATCCGATAATGAAAAGGGACAGGGTCAGCCCCCCCATCACCGCCATATCCCGGTGCAGAACCGATGGATCCACCCCGAAAGGATGAATCATACCGGCAATCCCCACCACGGCCAGGGTATTGAACAGATTGGATCCCAGGACATTGCCCAGGGCGATATCATGTTCATTCCGGCGGGCCGCAATAACCGAGGATGCCAGTTCCGGCAGGGATGTGCCCACCGCGACAATGGTCAGTCCGATAATCATGTCGCTGACATGGAACATCCGGGCCAGTGCCACAGCCCCCCATACCAGTATCCGGGAACTTAAGATCAAAAGAACCAGGCCCAGAATCAGCCGGAAAACCGCCCGCTGGATGGACAGGACCGAATCCATGGCCCGGACTTCCATCTGCTCGCCCAAAGGATCGGTCTTCCGGCGGATTCCCTGCACAATGGTCCAGCCCATCAGAACAGCGAACACCCCCATCAGTATCATTGCATCGGACAGGGAAATCATCAGATCCGCCACCAGCCATACCGATCCGGCGGTAATCACCGTCAAAATCGGGAGTTCTTTTTTCAATACCGCAGAATGGACCATGACCGGACTGATCAATGCCGTGATGCCCAGAATCAGAGCAATATTGGCGATATTGGAGCCATAGGCGTTTCCCAAGGCAATTCCGGGACTGCCCTGCACGGCTGCCAGCGCCGATACCACCATCTCCGGTG
>CALGAJ010000205.1 GCA_937951975.1 uncultured Desulfotignum sp. | reverse complement strand
CAAATTTTATTTTGAGATTACATTGTCTGCATTGTGTTTGCAACGAAGATTTCAACCCATGACTTCATAAACAATTTTTGTATGGATAGGGTTGATTATATTTAAAAAAAGATTAAAGTATTTATAACTGTTTAAGCAATCCCTGATACCTGATCGATAATCTTCTTTACCAGGGATCCTTGGTTTCCCGGAGTCTATTGCAAATTTCCGGGCAATTTTGATCACGATCCAAAAAAAAGGAGTTCACCATGGAAGTCAAAGATTATTGCAAGGCAATGCTGGCTGAAGTGTCTGCATGGAAAAACAAACTGGAGGCCATGAAAAAGGTGGCTGATTCGTACAGCACCCAGCAAAAAGAGAAGGTACTTCCTCTTGTCGGACAGCTGGAACAGGAGGTTGCCACGGCTCAGATGCGGGTGGATCAGCTGGAAAAAGAATGTCCGTCTGACTGGTCTCCCATGAAAAATGAACTGGACGATCTTTTCGGTACGATTGGAAGCAATGTGAACCGTGCCTGGAAAGAAATCGAACCCGGGAATGTCGGGGGATAATCTCAATCCATTGATTTATTCTGAATTCAAAGGCTTTGCGCATATGTGCAAAGCCTTTTTCTTGATATCTGCGGACGGCCACACTCCCCAGGATCCGGTTCCCGTCCAATCCGATGAGCAGATCCCCGTCCGGACGGGCGTACTTGCCGGGCAGTCCGGCAAACTCCGCATCAAAATTCTGGAATCCCAGGTCCACACCCAGGAACGCTTCGTATTCCCGGAAGAGAGTGCGTACCGCATGGATCTCTTTTTCTTTCGAGGCCGGCTTGATGGTCATCTGATCAGCCATTGAAAAATACCGCCAGCCACACCGTGATCCGGTCCGGATCGGTCCAGGTGACCCGGTGCCGCTCATGGGCGGGGATATGATAGAAATCCCCCTTGTTCAGTGTGATTTTCCTGCCGTCCTCAAACAAAAGAACACCGCTTCCTTCCAGGACCATCACCCATTCGTGCTCGGTCTGGTCATACCACCCCTCCGCCGGAGAGGTCTGGCCCTGGGACAGAATCCGCTCAATGCGGATTCGGCCCGTCTTGAGCAGGTCTTCAATCATTTCCTCCTGGATGCGCTCCGGAATGGATGCAAAGATATTGTTCACGCTCATCTGTTTTTCAGTCATTTTTCAACCGTTTTCAAAAGGTCATAAAGCGTTATCGGCTTTTCGGATCGGGCAAGTTGCATTTTTTGCAAATTGCCCGATCCGAAAAGCCCCAGAAATAAACCCTCTGATATGGCCGATGCTGTTTGAGGCAGACCCGTTCATCATCAAATCCATGCAACAGCCGCGGTCCGCCCTGAATATGATTTTCACATCAGGCCATATCTCTTTTGTCTTGACTTGATCTGAACTCTCCTGATACAAATCCAGTATATAATGCTTTAATCAGTGAAAAATCAATAATTTTCACTTTGAGAAAGTATCAATACTTACTTTACAAAAAACTGATTTCTATCCTTATTTTTTTTATAATTGAAAAAGGCTGACGCATTCATTAATGCAAATGGGTTATAATCGCAGTCAATTAAAGTGAGGGGTGGGACGATGAAAATGAATTCAATCAAGGTGAGTATTGTATTAAATTGTGGGGATCAATTAACCGGGGAAGTCAATATTCTCGAATTCAAAAGATTTTCTGATTTCATTGAACAGAATAGCGCAAAACATATAAAATTATTTAACACAAAATTAGATAATACTTTATATGAATCCGCCGGCGCCTTTATTTTGATCCCAAAAATAAATGTTCTTTATTATGTGCCGCTTGAAGAGGCTGAAACCGAATAAACGGTATTAATTATTTGCTTCTCGTAAGTTTCACAGTTAAAAATCAGCCCAGGTCATATTCCATGTCATCAAAGATATCTTCCAGTGTATAGAGCAGTTTGTCCGCTTCGGCCAGATTCCGGTCGGCAATCTGTTCTTCTATGGCATGAAAAGTCTGTGTCAGGTGCTGTTTGCGATCAAGCAGCACCTGACGCAGCGGGGTGCCGTCGTATTTGAAGAGCAGCATGTCGATCTTTCCGGCCAGTTCAAACAGGGACGGGTTGCTGTCCACCAGATCCGGATTCTGAAAAGACAGGTGCCGGGCCAGCCGGGGGTAGGTCTTTTCAAAGCTTTTTTTATAAAACGGCCGGATGGTCACGGTGATCTGCATATGCTGGCTCATGGGATTTCTCCTTTTTCCTGATCCTGGATGGTGAGTCGATCATGGTAAATGCCGGGGGTGGAACCGGTAATGGGCTGGGCCCCGGCGGTTTTGATAAAAAAATCGGGGGGGCCGGCCCCGCCGATGACGGCGTAGGCATATCCCTTGGCCGCCATGGCGTGCAGACATGAAAGCAGCAGGGCTTTGCCGATGCCGGTGCCGCGATATTTTTCGTCCACCCCGGTGGGGCCGAAAAAATTCAGGCAGGTGACGTCATGACAGGCAAAACCGACGATTTTTCCGGCTTTGGCGGCGATGAAACAGGATACTGGACAATGGCTGAAGGCCACGGCACATTCATCGGCCCAGCCCGTGCCGAAACGGTGGTCGACCCATTGGACCACGGCCTGTTTTTCATATGCCATGGCCCGGCGGATCACTATACCCTGATCAGCCGGACGGTGCCGTTCAGAGTCGGCTCCGGGCAGGTCATACAGCCGGACAAGCAGGTCGGGCATCTTTTAAAAATCCATGTGCCAGCCGGCGCCGGCAAAGGCAAACCGGTTTTGGAACCGGTGGAAGAGCCGGGCCGCGGCTTCGTTGCCCGTGCAGTGGGACACGGCAATGGTCCGGACCTGAAACCGGTCAAAGGCATCCATGGCCTGGTCCAGCTGGTAAGGATCGTTGGCAAAGCCTAAATGGGTGCCGCCAATCACGGCGCAAAAGGTTTTGTGGCCGGATTTTTCCGCAAAATGTTCCATGATGTTGACGATGCCGGAATGAGCGCACCCGGTGAGGATCACCGGTCCGGACGGGGTTTCGATGAGCAGGCTGGCATCGTCGTTGAACGGGTCGGTAATGAAACCATCTCTGGTTTCGGTCACCAGTCGGTCATCCGAGGGTTCAAATGACCAGGTCCGGGGCACCCGGCCGGAAAAAAATACCCCCGGCGCGATTTCAGTGAAGCCGCTGTGAAACTCGAACCGTGCGTTGAGTGTCTCTTCCAGTACGGTTTGTGAAAACGGGATCCCGATATAGGTGGGGGGATCTCCTTTGGGCATCACATATTTTGGGGCAAACAGGTCCGGATGGGCATGGATGGTCAAGGGCGTTTCCCGGGCCGGTATCTGCATGAGTCCGCCGGTATGGTCAAAATGGCCGTGGCTGATCACCACGCCGTCCAGAGCGGCCAGGTCGATTTTCATGGCTTCGGCGTTGTGGGCCAGCCCAAGCCCCTGGCCCGTGTCCATGAGCAGGCAGGTATCCGGGGTTTTTATAAGGGCGGCAAACCCGTGTTCGCCCATGATGTCTCTGGCCATGTGGGCCCGGTTTTCACAGATGACGGTGATGCGGGTGTGCGTCATGGGACAGCTCCTTTATATGCGTGTCAAAACCGGGTGGACATTTTCATGAGACGCCGTTCACCGGACGGGGATCTGCCTGATACGAGGTGATGTACATTTGCTTTCTGTTCTCAAAAAACACCACCCCGTCCAGATATCCGATATCTCCGGCCTCCTCATGGGGCAATCCCAGGGCAAACTCCTTGAGGGGAAAGATGTTCCAGTCGTGGGATACACAGATGGCGATCTCATTGTCCGCCAGGCCGTTGACCTGTTCGGTCATGAACCGGGTGAGGGCGGCGGTGGTGGTTGCCGGGTTTTCCATCACGGTTTCATCCAGGCGGTTGTCGAACCAGTTGCGGATATATGTTCGGGTCCCCTGTTCTTTGAGCAGATTCAAAGCTGTTTTGATGTCTTTGATATAAAACGGGGCCAGCTGTTCTTTTGGCTGGGTGTGGGGAAGCGCTATTTCGTGCTGCCGGGTGAATCCCTTGTCAATGAGGTAAGCAGTCTCGATGCACCGTCCGAATGGGGATGAGTACAGCCGGGGTAGGGGGAAGGAAGAAAAGTTTTGTCCCATTTCCACGGCATGTTCCATACCGGCGGGAGTCAGGCCCATAAAGGGTTCACTGCTGGGCGTGGTGCCGTAAAACCGTTCAGAATGGCGGATGATGACTGCGATTTTTGTGATATTCTGATGTAACAGCTGCTGGATCACGGTGAGGGTCTGGTCGGATCGGACGGGATATTCTCGGTTCATGACAGCGGATGAGGTCTCCTGATTGCATTAAAATGTTGTCAATTACAAGGTAAGGAATTCTAACGCTCCGGTGCCGGCGTGTCAACCGGTTTCAGACGTTGAATTCTCTGCATCATTCTCATGGTTCACCGTGAGTTCAAACACGTTCTGGAACCGGGTCACCAGGATATACCGGGAGATGTTCACACACACCAGGGCCGTGGTGGCGGCTGCGGCAAAGGAAGCCAGGTGAGGGTGCCGGGCCAGATAAAGGGCCTTGAGAGTCTGGTTTTCCGTATTCGGCACTTCGACCGCAGTCCCGGTGGCCGTGACTGCGGTGGCCTGATAGATATCTTCGGCCCGGTTCTCGCTGTTGTCGATCAGAAACGCGGCATTGGGGCAGGCCGTGAGGTTATCGTATTTCCGGGTGGTCACCGGTGTCAGAAAAATGATCCGGTCCAGTTCCGGGGTCACGGTTACCGCCACCAGACTCGCATAGGGATGGCCGTCCTTCTGGGTGCACAGCACCGCCAGCTGCCGGGAATCGATCAGGTCACGGATGGTGTTGAACAGGGTCTGTTTGTCCATAGCTGCCTCCGGGGGCCGAACGTGTATCAGAAGCACCGCCTGATCAATGCGATCAACGGCTGGGTGCGGGTTCCTGTATTTTTGAAAACATGTTACAATCCGGTTGAACTTGATTCTTACGTCATGGTATAGGAACTGTCAACGGGAATCTGATGATATCGTATGCGATAAGGAGGATGAATGTCCAGACAGATCAGTCTGATCGGCGTGCCCATGGATTTCGGCCAGGACCTGCGCGGGGTGGATATGGGACCCGCAGCCGTGCGGTACACCGGCCTGATTGCCCGGCTGCGGGAACTGGGCCACACGGTGCGGGACCGGGGGGATGTGCCCATCCCCATCCGGGATGAGGCCGTGTCCGGGCCGTTGCCGGGAAACACCTATGTGGAGGAGATCTCCCGGATCTGCAATGCCATTCATACGCTGGGCCGCCAGGTCATGGAGGAGGGGGATTTTCCTTTATTCGTGGGAGGAGACCATTCCATTGCCGTGGGCACGGTGGCGGCGGCCGGGTCCGACGGTGAGTCCATCGGCCTGATTTGGCTGGATGCCCACGGGGATTTCAATACCCCGGACACCTCGCCGTCCGGCAATATCCACGGCATGCCCCTGGCCATTCTCATGGGAGAGGGGCATCCGGACCTGGTGAACGTGGGGCGGCAAGGACCCAAGATACTGCCGGAAAACGTGGTCATGATCGGGCTGAGGGACATTGATCCGGCTGAGAAAAAACGGCTGAAAACTTCCGGGGTCACGGTATTCACCATGCGGGACATTGATGAGCAGGGAATTTCCACGGTGGCCAACAAGGCGGTGATGAAATTCGCCCACATGAAACGCATTCATCTGACCGTGGACATGGATGCCCTGGACCCGGTGGAAGCCCCGGGGGTGGGGACCCCGGTACCCGGCGGCATCACCTACCGGGAGGCCCATCTGCTCATGGAGATCCTGGCGGATTCCAGAAAAGTGGGCTCCATGGACCTGGTGGAGATCAACCCGATACTGGATGTGGCCAACAAGACCGCAAAACTGGCGGTGGAACTGACCCTGTCCGCCCTGGGAAAAAGCATTTTGTGAGCCTGTCCGAGTATATTCAATCTTTGAAAGCCTATAAAGGATTTGCCGGCGACATTGTGTGCCACCGGACCCTGGACCCGGTGGCGGCCCGGTATGCTTCAGATTTGTCCGGATTCACCCATGACCTCGCCCCGCTGCTGGAGGAGTTGGGTATCACCCGGCTGTACGCCCATCAGCAGGCAGCCATGGACCGGATCCTGTCCGGTCGGCACACTGTCATCGCCACCCCCACAGCATCGGGCAAAAGCCTGGTGTACAACCTGCCTGTGGTGGACCGGCTTCTGTCCGATCCATCAGCCACGGCCCTGTACCTGTTTCCCCTCAAGGCCCTGGCCCGGGATCAGCTGGGCACGGTGCAGGATCTGCTGGTGAGAGCTAGAAGCATGAAACCGGCGCTTCCGGTCCTGAAGGCGGCGGTGTATGACGGGGATGTGTCGTCCCATTTCAAGGCCAAAATCCGGCGGGAGCCGCCCCAGGTGCTGTTGTCCAACCCGGAGATGCTGCACCTGGCCATGCTGCCCCACCATCATCTGTGGGAGGCGTATTTCAGGCGCCTGGCCTTTGTGGTGGTGGATGGGGTGCACACCTACCGCGGGGTGATGGGATCCCACATGGCCTGGGTGTTCCGGCGCCTGGTGCGCATCTGCCGGTATTATGGGGCCGATCCCGTGTTTGTGTTCTGTTCGGCCACGATTGCCAACCCGGGGGATCTGTGCCGCCGGCTCACAGGTCTGGATGTGGGGGTGGTGGATCGGGCCGGAGCCCCGGCCGGGAAAAAAGAGGTAGTACTCATGCGGGGCATGGACGGAGCGGCCCGGACCGCCATCGCTTTGATCCATTCAGCCCTGCACCGGAAGCTGCGAACAATTGTATATACACAATCCAGGAAAATCACGGAACTGATCGCCATCTGGGCGTCCCGGCGCTCAAAAAAACTGCGGGATAAAATCAGTGCCTACCGGGCCGGGTTCCTGCCCGAAGAGCGGCGGGAAATAGAGAGCCGTCTGGCCTCAGGCGATCTTTTGTGCGTGGTGTCCACCTCGGCTCTGGAACTGGGTATCGACATCGGAAACCTGGATCTGTGCATCCTGGTGGGGTACCCGGGCACCATCATGTCCACCTGGCAGCGGGCTGGCCGGGTAGGGCGGGACGGCAGCCAGTCCGCTTTGGTGCTCATCGCCCATGAGGATGCCCTGGACCAGTATTTCATCAACCATCCGGATGTGTTTTTTGACATGCCGCCGGAAACCGCGCTCATCAACCCGTATAATCCCGTGATCTGTGAATCCCACCTGGTGTGTGCGGCTGCCGATCTGGCCTTGAAAAAAGGGGAGCCCATGCTGATGCCGGATCCGGGTGTATCGGATCAGCCACCTGTCGAAAACCAGGAAAACAGCCGGATGAAGCCGGCATACGGCCCGGTCCAGGCGGCGCTCCAAAATCTGGAAGCCTCCGGCCGTCTGCTACGCAGTGTCAATAAAGATATCTGGTACGCGGCCCGGAAGAATCCCCACCGGGAGGTGAGCCTGAGGGGCACCGGCCGCACCATTCCCATCTTCCTGGAAAATACCCGGCAGAGTTTAGGCGAGATCGACCGGCACCGGGCTTTTTTCGACGCCCATGACGGGGCCGTGTACCTGCACCACGGCAAATCCTATGTGGTGACCCGGTTCGACCATGAGAAAAACAGCGTGGAAGTGATTTCTAAAGAGGTGAACTACTACACAAGGGCACGGTCCTCCAAATCCACGCAGATTATTGACATCTTGGACAGCAAAATGGTGAAAGGCACCCGGGTGGGGTTCGGCCGGCTCCGTATCACCGAACAGGTGACCGGGTATGACCGGAAACTGGTGGCCACGGGCCGGTCCATCGGCATGGTACCCCTAAATCTGCCGCCGTTGACCTTTGACACCCAGGGGCTGTGGATCCAGATCCCGGGTGAGATCCGGGACCGTCTTGAATCGGACCGCATGCATTTCATGGGGGGGATCCACGCCATGGAGCATGCGGCCATCGGCATTATGCCGCTGCTGGTGATGACCGATAGAAATGACCTGGGCGGAATCTCCATCCCGTTTCACGACCAGGTGCAGACCGCCGCCGTGTTTGTGTATGATGCCGTGCCGGGGGGGCTGGGGCTGTGCCGCCAGGCGTTTGACCAGGCAGAACGGTTTCTGTCCGCCGTCCTGGAAACCATCACTGCCTGTCATTGCGACACCGGTTGCCCGGCCTGTGTCCATTCCCCCAAGTGCGGGTCCGGCAACCGCCCCATTGACAAGCGTGCCGCAAAAGAGACCCTGGAACAGATTCTGTCCGGACCTTCCGATCTGCCACCGGCAGAGGTGCCCGGGCCGGTGGACATCCAGGTTCAGGAAACACTCAGGTCTTTCAGTGACGGAGGGTTGACCTCCCCTCCATCCCCGAACCCGCTGCCTGAGAATTCATCAGAAGAGACCGTTCCCTTGCGTTATGGGGTCCTGGATATCGAAACCCGGCGGTCCGCCGCCGAGGTGGGGGCCGCGCCGCGCGGCGTAGCCTTTGGCCTCCAGGGAC
>CALGAJ010000204.1 GCA_937951975.1 uncultured Desulfotignum sp. | reverse complement strand
ACCAGGATCAAAGATTCACTTCGGGCATGACCCGCAATGTGTAAATCATTGACCCCTATGGGGGTGCCTTTTTTTTCTAAATCCGCTCTGATATTTCCATAGTGGGCAGCGGCATTGTCGTCATAGGACAACACCTCCAAACGGGAGACAAAGTCCTCAACTTTGCGTAGGTTATGGGACACCATAGAACTCTTTTCAACCCCGTGGAAGAGTTCGGCCAATGTGATCGAGCTGATACACATTTGCCCTGCATGCGCATTGAAGATCTCTAAAGCTTCGATTGGGCGGCGTTTAATCACATAAATAACCATGTTGGTGTCCAGCATATATTTCAGCATTAAAAGGACTCCCTTTCGGATTGTTCTTGTGAAGCGCGTTCCAGCATGAAATCATCGGTCACACCATCTTCAGAAAGAAAAAAGCTGTCCCATGTATTTTCTACCGGGGAAAGCACACGATCTTTACCGACGATACGCACAACAACCTTTTTCACACCGTCGGGGAACCTGCTGTCAACCGGCAATCTCACCGCTTGGGTTCTATTATTAACAAAAACTGTTCCTACATCCATAGCTCAATCTCCTTATCTCTATTTCGCTATATATATGGAGTATATAGCACAGATATGTATTTATCAAGAGTATATAGCATTGGCTTTTGAGATATCGAAGACAAGCTGAATAAACTTGAGGCTGATCCCGAACTTACAATCAGTTATCAAGAGGCGGCCAAATATGGAATGATGAGCCGCCTGTGATCATCCCGGTGATGCCTGCTGCTCGAAGATGTAAATTCATTTCTTTTTTCACAAAATAAACAATATTTCTTGACAAGAAAAAATCTATATGGTTTTTTAATCCATCATGACTGCTGATCTCTCTTTCATAGGCAGAAACATTCGATTTCTTCGACGATCCAGAAACTGGACCCTGGAAGATCTGTCTTCCCGCATCGATATTCACAAAGTGGCCCTGGGCCGCATCGAAAGAGGCATCAATCTGCCGTCGGCCATGGTGATCTATCAGCTGTCCACGGCCTTCAACGTGCCCGTGGACACCCTGTTCTCAAAGGACCCCATCCACCAGGCCCCGGTGGACACCGCAGACACCAATGACACCTGTTTCATCTCTCTGGATCCGGCACCGGCCCCCCTTGCCGGGGCCCTCATGAATGCCTGCCGGGAGATCATGGCGGCATTTCATGCCCTGGAAGATATCTGCCGGGTGCCCAAACATGCCACCGTGCCTTTGTCCATGCCTTTTGATCCCGACTATCCGGGCATGGAAGCTTTGGCGGCCCGGATGCGCACCTATCTGGCCACAGGCGACGCCGTGGTGTTTGACTATCTTGAGCTGTTTGAAAACGCGGGACTGCGGGTCATCCTCTTTCCCTTTCCCCGGGGCGCTGCCTCAATGGAATCCGTCTCATTTTACGAACCCGCATTTCATAATGCCTTCTTTTTTATCAACGCCCGGAACAATACGGAAAAACAGCTGTTCTCCCTTGCCAGAGAACTGGGCAGCATCCTGGTGTCCAACCAGATGAACCGCCGGAAAACCCCTTTGTTCCCCCCATCTGAAGATGATGCCGGCCGGCCCATCAACCCGGCCCGTGCCGCCGGACGCTTTGCTTCCACCTTTCTGATGCCCGAACCTGCCGTGCGCGCCACGGTCGGCCAGCTGGGCGTATCCAGAGATGCCTGGTCCTGGGACCTGCTTCTCCGCATCAAACACCGGTTCGGTGTGTCTGCCCAGACCTTTCTCTACAGGCTCCACGAGCTGGATCTGATCTCCGACCCCACCAGAAATACCCTTGATACCCAAATAAAAGATTTTTACGCTGCCAACGGTTTTATCGAACCTGATTCCACCCGCCGCTGCCTCACCCCCAACGGCCGGTTTTTCGATCTGCTGTTGACGGCGGAAACCAGGGCCTGTGACACAGATGAACTCAATGATATCAAGCAATTGATCAAGAGGTTGAAAATAATGAATGACAACTGATCTGCACAAATAATGGAGAGGGTATAAAAAAATTTAACATTTCGATTGACCTGGGCATACTGTGTAGTATATGGTACACGTTATGAATGATTCATTCGGCCAATTTATTCATGACAAACGGCTCCAGCTCCTGGAAACAGATAAATCATTTTCCCTGCGGCAGGTGGCCCAGCGTATCGGGATTCAGCCCTCATATCTGAGCAAAATTGAACGGGGGGAACAAACCCATTTATCAGAACAAAAGATCGTGGCCCTGGCAAAAGAACTTGACGAAGATCCGGATGTGCTGCTGGCCCTGAACGGAAAGATCTCCGAAGACATCCGGGCAATTATCCGACAGCGGCCCCAGCTGTTTGCCCAGTTGATCAGAGAACTGAAAAATATGCCGGATCACGCCGTTCTGAGACTGGTTCGGGAGGTTCGGGACGGCGACTGGTAACAAGGAGGAAAACAATGATAGAGCTTATTGACAATACCCTCAGATTTTCATTTCCAGAGGTGCATCCGGATGCCGGCATTTCCATCGATTTCAGGCGGACCCTGAGAATTCCGGATGACGGTGATACCTATCCGCTTCCGCCCGGTATGGGAACCTTCCCGTTGAAACATGTAGATGATTGCAAAGTGCCGCCGGGCTGGACAAAGCGTGGCGGTGTCATCATGCCCATGTACCAGTCTGAAGCAATGTGGCTGGATTTTGAACCCCGTTATATCCCGGACCGGGAAACCTCTTATCCGTTTGCCGTGAAAGTGGCCACCGGAAAAATCAATGCCCTGACCGGCGATTTCTGGCGGAATCCCCTTGAAAAGACTCCCCAGGATTACATGGTATCCACGGAACAGCCATGGCTGGACGGGTATTGCGTGGAAGAAGGTATCATCCGGCAGTTTGTGTCAATGCCGCTTGGATCGGGATATTCAGCCGAAGAACAAATAACGGGTGAGTCCACATTCGGAGGACTTCAGATCATTGTTTATCCCATGAGACCCGATATCTTTGAAAGACGGTTTCCGAAAATTGAACGGGACAGATCAGCCATGTATGATTCGGGAATACGTTATTGTATTGCTGAACCCGCTCCTTATAGAATGGGCCTTTCACCCGGTGGAAAGATCCGTCAGAAAATCTACCCGGATCCATTTGATTTCAATGACTGGGATCACCAGACCAGCAGCCGGTGCTTTGTCCACATTGCCAACTCCCTGATGTGGCGGGCAATAACCGGGGAAAATCCCCTGACCGTTCCTTTCACGGCCCGGGAATATGAAAATCATGGACTTCCCTGGTTTGAATATTACGATGATCATCTCAAAACCATTCCCGGCGCTTCGATACTGAAAAAGCTGAAAACGATTGTTCAGAAAGCCAAAGATAAAAAAGAAAATCCACTCCCGGAAAATGAGACAGTGATCCCGGGGAACATTAAACAGATTGTTCCCGAAAACCGGGTTCGGGAAGGAGAATTTTAAAGCGTTATACGCAAATATCCGCAACCGCGTTTCAAAAATCGAAAAGGAAATCGATGTGAGAGTATCCATCACCGCCGAAACCCTTCAGCCGGTATTCATTCCGTTCAATTACAATTATTCCCTTCACGCCGCCATCTACCGGATCATACAGAAATCATCCACCGATTATTCCCAGTATCTTCATGACAAAGGTTTTGCCAACGATGCCGTTAACCGGCGGTTCAAGTTATTCACCTTTTCCAGGCTGTTTTTTACTCCGGCAAACCGGACAAAGAATGGTTTCAGCCAGGTCCGCCGGATCTGTTTCATATTTTCCACCCCCATGGAAACCAGTTTTGAACACCTGGTCCTTGGCCTGTTTTCCGACCAGGTGATGCATCTGAACCTGAATGGTAAAGATATTCCCTTTGCCATCACCCAGGTGGAAGCCCTGCCCGAACCAATGTTCAATAACACCTGCCGCTTTGTATGCCTGTCCCCCATAGCGGTGTCCACCCAGCGGGAAAAACCGGATGGCCAGCCGGAACAGCATTTCCTGGATTACATGAACCCGGCGGAAAGAGATCATTTCATCGACAATATCCAAAAAAACCTGATCCATAAATTTCAGACCTTTTACAATGACCCTGCCCCTGAACTGGAATCCGTCTTTACGTTCAGTTTCGATCCCGCATATATCGCCAGGAAACAGGGCAAAATCAGCAAACTGATTCATTTTAAAAAAATAACCCATTCCCAGACAACCAAAATCAAAGGATTTGAAGCTCCCTTCACCATCACCGCCGATCCCAGGCTCATCAAAATCGGATATGATGCCGGTTTCGGCAATGGCAACAGTGCGGGGTTGGGGTGTGTGGATTTTTCCGCATGAAATGTAATATCGAAATAGAAAATTTAATGAAGCGTTATGCATATTTTTTTAAAACCTTACTGAATAAGGATGGCGCTAAGTTCCATCCTTATCCATTCCAAACCAATTGTTTTGAAAACTTTTGGAGAGATAAATCCATTTTGCTTCAAGCGCCTACAGGAAGTGGGAAAACATGGGCAGCAATTGGACCATTTGTTTTTGCCTGGTCAGAATGGAAAAATGGTAATCAGAATGCTTCTGACTATCCGAGAAAAGCTATTTATTCATTGCCTCTTCGAACTCTTGCAAACTCTTTATTTGATGAGGTGAAATCAAAAATTGAACACAACATGCCTGAATTGAATTTGAAGGTGACAATCCAAACCGG
>CALGAJ010000203.1 GCA_937951975.1 uncultured Desulfotignum sp. | reverse complement strand
TTGTGCACCAGCAGCCTGGCGGTCTCGATCTTCTGAAACATCTCGGCAATTTTGAACTGAAGGGATTGAAAATTAACGATTTTCGTGCCGAAGGCCTTGCGCTTTTTGACATACGAGATGGCAAACTCCATGGCGGATCTGGCCGCGCCCACGGCAAAAGCCCCGATCATGGGCCGGGTCCGGGAAAAGGTTTTCATGGCCAGCATAAATCCCTTTCCCGGTTCGGCAATCACATTGTCAGCCGGCACCCGGACATTGTGAAAGGATAATGCGGCCGTGTTGGAGCAGCGCTGCCCCATTTTGGGAATGGATGCACCCACGGAAACCCCTTCCCAGTCTTTTTCAACGACAAACGCGCAGATCCCGTCATGCTTTTTGTCCGGATCCACTGTGGCGAAAATGGTCATGTAATCGGCAATGCCGCCGTTGGTGATCCAGAACTTGGTGCCGTTGAGAATGTAGTCATCCCCATCCTTTTTCGCCCGGCACCGGATACCGGAAACATCAGACCCCATGAACGCCTCAGAGGTGGCAAAACAGATCAGCTTGAAATTTTCGGCAATATCGGTGAGATATTTCTTTTTCGCCGTTTCATTGTCCGACAGGATAATGGGCTCCATGCCCAGGGAATTGTCAAAAATAGAAGTGGCGATTCCCGGGCAGGCCGCGGAGATCTCCTCGGTGATCAACGCCCCTTCCAGAAGGCCGTATCCCCTGCCGCCAAAGGCTTTGGGAATGTCCGTATTCATCACGCCGGCATGAAAGGCTTTTTCAAGCACATCCATGGGGGTCTGGTCTTTTTCATCATACTGCCAGGCCTTTGGCAGCACTTCCGCCAGGGCAAACTGCCTGGCATGGGCGCGTATCTCTTTCTGTGTGTCAGACAATTGAAAATTGAGCATGCTGTCTCCTTTCTGGTTTATTGAGAAACAGGAACCGTCTTTATTTTCACAGCTGCTGATTCTTTAATGATGATCCAGGTTAAAATCAACCCTTTTTGTTTGCCAGTATTTTGATTTCCAGTACGGATCATCCAATTGCGAAATCATCACCCCGTTTTTCGTAGATGCATGCAAAAATGAATTATTTTCTAAATAAATTCCGACATGCCTTACCTTCCAGCCGGTTTTAAAAAACACCAGATCTCCTGAACGGCGGTTGTCTGTTTTAATTGCTTTACCGACCCGGGACTGTAATCTGGCAGAACGGGGCAGTTTTTTACCAAATAAATCCAAATAGGTTAAATAGACAAATCCGGAACAATCAACCCCATTTTTACTCAGCCCGCCCATTTTATACGGGGTCCCTTTCCATTCATCGTACTGTAAGTACAATCTGTCTGTTACGGTTTCTTTATTTGACACGACATCGTTTTTCAACGGCCTGGGATCAGGCAAACGGCTGCATGCCGTTATTGAGAAACATAAAAAAACCGCCGTCATCAATGAAAAAAACTTACTCAATTTGAATTCCTTTATTCTCTTTTTCCAAAAACAGTTCAGGCAGGATGATTCTGATTTCCTTTTCTGCATCTTCTTTCTGCCAGAAAATGATGTAATTGACAGCGGCCTGAACCGGCACATACCCGGTCCGGCGGCATTTCTCCAGTGTGTCTGAAAATGCTTTTGAAAATTTTAATACCGGAATACCCGTTTTGTCCAGACAGCGGTTGCCACGCACGGTCAATTCATCCCCGCTTTTCAGTTGTGCAATCTCATGCTGCCGGCCCATAAAATAATCCAGCCAGATATCCTTGGGGCTCAAGTGCATCACCAGCTGATCCGGGGGGAACTGTTCTTCATAATTATTGATCCATTCCATTTCCTGAACGGCCATATCATCCATAAAAGGGGCATTCAGATGGATGGTCAGGTGCTGTTTCGCCCGGGTCATAGCCACATAGAGCAGGCGCTTTTTCTCATCAGTGCTCAGATCGAAATTGTCGAGCAGGAGAAACACATGATCAAATTCTCTGCCCTTGGCTTTGTGCATGGTGGATACAACCACCGCATCACCGGGGTCATCGGAAAAATCCTCCAGCCTGGATTCCCGGATAAATACTTCCAGATCGGACCGGTATTTTTTTTGGGGATTGGCCGCTTCAAACCCCTTGATCATGTTCATGCAGATATCCAGTTTCGCGCTGTTTCTGAATTCGTTCTCCAGTTTCCGCCCGGCCGCCTTCCATCCCTCCTCATCGATGATAAACGTGTCGTCCCGCAGAAGGAGCTGGTCCAGAAAATATCGGATTTCCATCAGATTGTACAGATTGAACCCTTCATTGGTCTGGACCCGCCTGGCCGGCATCCGGTTTTTCAGCAGAAGGCCGGCTGCCTGCAGGGCTTCTTCATTGGTGTGGGTCAACACGCAAATGGTTCCCGAAAGCCTTGTGGAAACAAGATCCTGAACCAGGGGAGATACCAGATGCCGGCTGTGGTAGCGGACGATTCGGATGGTCCCGCAGCCGGCCTGCCGGGCGACAATGGGGGTGTCTTTCAACCGGCGCCGGATCTTGGCTGCAAACCGGTTTGTCAATTCCACCAGGTTCCTTCGGCTTCTGAAGTTTTCCACAAGCTGATACAGGACGGCTTGTTTTTCGGCAATGAACTGTTCCAGATATCTGGAACTGGCGCCCCTGAATTCATAAATATTCTGGTCGTCATCTCCCACGGTAATAATCCGCATGTCCGGATTCTGATCCGCCAGGGCACGGATCAACGCATATTCGTCCGCGTCCATGTCCTGGGCTTCGTCAATCACCAGAACCGCCTTGGCGATCCGGGCCGGCTCCACCTCCCCGTTCCTGATTCCGGCGATCGCTTTCCGGATAATGCCGCCTGATTTTTCAAGGGTGCCGATTCTGCCCATCAGGTCAAAACAATAGGAGTGAAAGGTCTTGATCTCGATAAACCCGGCGGCATTGCCGATGAGCGCGATCAGCCGTTTCTTGAATTCCGTGGCCGCCGCCCGTGAAAAAGTCACCATGAGCAGCTGCTCGTGTTTGACGTCCTCCATCAGCAGAAGGGAGGCCAGCTTGTGCACCAGCACCCGTGTCTTGCCGCTTCCCGGTCCTGCCGCCACCACCATGTACTGGGATTTGTTATCGTTGATGATGTGTAACTGGGCCGGGGACAGGGTCCCGAAAAGCTGCCTGAATTTGGCGGGCGTGATATTTCTTCGGATCTCATCTTCCCGGCTGCCTTTGAAATACCGGCGGAGAAACGACGCGTAATTCATTTGGAAATAATCTTCCACAAACTGGAGGGCCGCCTTGTAATCCTGGATCATTTTTCTGGCATACTCGCCCACGATATGGATCTGGGCCACCTTGTTCTCGTAAAATTCCCCCAGCTGCTTATAGTCCTCGATTCTGTAACGTCTTCTGTTGTCCATTTCCAGCCGTTCAAGGGTCAGCCGGTTGTAGACCACCAGAAATCCGCCTTCGATCCGTATCGCACCGATCCTGGAAAGATAAAACAGGGCATCTTCCACTTCCTCCGCCGAGGTCTGCTGACGGAACAGGGATCCATGGGTTTCAAACGCCGCCTTTAATTCCAGCACGGAAAATGCCACCAGCGCCAGGTCCTCTCCCAGGGCTGGTCCATCTTGACCGGCCCCGGCCGTGAGGTTTTCAGCGGCCTGTTTTCTGCTTTTTTCATACAGCCGTTCCACAATGAACCGGGCCAGTTCATGCCGTTTTTCCAGTTTTTGCCGGAACACCTCTTTCGACTCGTTCAGGGCCGCGGCAAAGGTGTGTTTTGCATAATCCGCATGGGGTCTGTGTATCCAGTGTTTGATGGCCCAGAAATTGATGAGGGTTTTGATCTTTGCGGGATCGGCATCGGCACACCCGTTTTTCTCTGCCTGTTCATTGAGTTCCTTGATATGAAAAACGGTTTCGTGCCCGGCCATCTGCGCCAGCAAAAAGGTTTCAAGCCCGGCAAAGGCGTTCAGAATTCCCAGGGACCGGTTGGTTTTCTCCCCTTTTTTGATAAATGCCGTCAGGTCTCTGGCATCTGCCAGTATGTTTTCTTCCCTGAGAAGGGTGATGATCCGGATGACCTCCTCTTTGACGATGCCCAGATGGTCACTGATATAATCCACCCTGGATTCCGCCGCCTCATCACCGGCCTGTTGTCTGGTCTTGCTTGAAAACAGCTTCCTGATGATCCGGACCGCCTGCTGCTTCTGCTTTTCCTCAAACCGGTCCGACGCCGTGATCCGGTCAATGGCCTGCTGGGCGTTTGGCGTAAGGATGCTGCTGGCATATATCCGGGGCATGTTCTGGCCCCGCTTCAGGTATCCCGCATTTTCCAGGGCCGCGATGGCGGTCTTGACCCGTGTTTCGATTTCAGCGATGTTATCGTCCCACCCGGCTTTCCTGGCGATTTCCAGGGCGGAGTTGGAGACGCTGGACCGGAACCGGGTCAGGTCCTTGACCGCTTTCCACACCTGCTGGATCTCTTTGACATTGAGCCGGGTCTGATTCAAGAGAATGAAATGCTTGCCAAGATCTTCTTCATTGAACAGGACAAAACAGTCTGCCGTGACCGTTTCATCCCGGCCTGCCCGGCCGGCTTCCTGGACATAGTTTTCAAGGGAATCCGAGATGTCAAAATGAATCACCATACCGACATCTTTTTTATCCACGCCCATGCCGAATGCGGAAGTGGCCACCATGATCCGGACATCCCCTTTGATGAAGGCATCCTGGTTTTCCATTTTCTCGTGGATGTCCATTTTGCCGTGATAGGGTTTTGCAGGGTATCCGTCCGCCGTCAGCCGCCGTGCCAGATTATAGGCCCGGTAGGTTCTTGACACATACACAATGGTGGGGCATTTCTTTTGATCCAGCAGGTCCCTGAGCGTGTGGTATTTCTCCTCTGGATTGTCCCTGAAAAACACCCGGTACTGCAGGTTGGTCCGGGACGCACGGGACCGGAACAACTCCAGATCCAGGTGCAGGCCGTCTTTGAAATAGGCCTGGATATCCTGAATCACCCTGGGTTTGGCCGTGGCCGTAAAACAGGACACAGGGATCGGGTCCTCCAGGTGCTTTTTTTCCTGGATTGCTTTGATAAATTCCCCGATATACAGGTAATCCACCCGGAAGTCCTGCCCCCAGGCGGAAAAACAGTGGGCTTCGTCAATCACGAAACGGACGACATTTCTTTTCAGGATCGCGTGTTCAATGGTTTTCGACCGCAGGGATTCCGGAGACAGATAGAGAATGGACGCCGTGCCGTTTTCCACCCGTTCAAAGGCGTTGGCCCGCTCGATGGGATCCAGCAGCCCGTTGATGGTGACGGCATCGGTGATCCCCGCCTTTTCCAGGTTGTCCACCTGGTCTTTCATCAACGACTGCAAAGGCGATATGACAATGGTCAGGCCCCTCACGTTTTCTCCGCTCATGAGCGCCGGCACCTGGAATGCCAGGGATTTGCCGCCCCCGGTGGGAAAGACCGCAAGCAGGGATTTCCCGTCGATGGCGGCCTGAACCGCCTGTTCCTGAAGAGGTTCCCCGCCATAGGTCCGGAAGGCATCAAACCCGAAAAATTTTTTCAGGCCCCGGTGGATATCCAGGGCCCGGCCGCAGTAATCACACCCGGACAGGCAGGGATGATTCCTCAACAGATAGATCAACCGTTCGATCTCAGGACAGGTGTTCAACACCCAGGGCGGGGTCATGGCATACCGGTCACCCGCATGAACCAGGGACAGGCAAAAGGCCAGAGCCACGGGAAATTCGGCAATCATTTTTTCCAGGTCCGCATGGCCGCAGATCTTTGACTGAAATGTTTTCCGGATCAGCGTTTCAATGCCGGCGGTGTCATCCCCACAAAACCCCAGATACCTGAAAAACCCCTGGAATCCCGGCTTGTCATGCAGAAGAAAGAAGAAGATCTGCTGTAACTCCCTGTCCGCCCGCTCGAACGCGGCCACCTCGTCATAAAACAGATCCCTGGCCTTGACGGCATCATTCAGCGGATTGTTCAGATCCTGGGTCTGTAATTTATCATCCTTGACCAGGGCATGGTAGGGCCTGGCCGGAAACAGCAGGGGGGACCAGAACAGGGTATCAATCAGATCGGCCCGGTCAATGCCTGCGTTTTCCACCGCTGGTCCGATATAGGTCAGATCGTGGCGGATGAGATTGTGGCCGCATAAAAACCGGGCGCCCTTCAGAAATTCGGCCAACCCGGCGGCAGAACCGGAATGAAA
>CALGAJ010000202.1 GCA_937951975.1 uncultured Desulfotignum sp. | reverse complement strand
CCCGCAATGGTCACCAGGTTCTGCCGGACCGCCTCGGGCAGGGTCAACACCCGCAGATACGGGTTCTGGTTCTGCCAGATGCGTTCAAAGTCCGCCAAAGCCGACTGGACCCGGGCCTGATCCCTGTCACTGTGCCAGTCGCCATGCACATCAATGTTTTCCGCGTTATGGACCAGTGCGGTTCTGGACTCGTTCAAAGATCCGTTGATATAGATATGATGCTGTAGGGAGTCTGTAAATACGGCCCATTTTTCATGCACATACCCGTCGGTAGTATCTGTGAAAGGCAAGGGTTTCCCAGTCTCCCCATGGACCCGGAACGCCACCCGGATCTCCAGAAATCCATGGGCCACCATCCATGCCAGCAGGGTGACGCCTCTGTCCACATCTTCGGGCCAGGATGCCGGTGTCCCCAGGGCCTGGTTTAATTCATCGGCAAGACGTTGTTCATCCCCGTCCAGAATGGCCTGAATATCATGGGGCGCCAGATCGGCCCCCACCACCATGCGCATCACACCACCTGTCCGGGTGAACGCGGAAAATCCCTGGGAAGCAGCTGCCAGGGAAGAGGACCGGAAATATCCCGCCACCCGGTCATAGGCCACGCTTCGGCGCAGCACCGGGATATAGAAATCGTGGAGAATGGACACGGCCGGGGCATCCGGCCCGCCGGCTGAGGTGCGGTAGGACAGCTGCCACTGCCGGGTGGTGAAATCCGATACCGGCCGTGTAGATGTATTCATGGAACCGTCCTTTTACAGTCCAAAAAGAATGGCCCGGGCCTCTTTCTGCAAGGTGTCATCAGGGGCTTCTGCGGCCCAGACCGTGAGCAGGTGCCGGATCAATGTCTTTTTTTCCGGGGCATGCCGTTCCAGATACGCCCGTGCCACCGGCACATCCCCCTCCCGGAACGCCATGATCACCCCGTGCAGGATATCCCATTCGGTCTGGGGATGTTCCAGCCGGGATTCCCGCCGTTCTTCCGGTGTGGCCAGGCGCAGTTTGCTGCCTTTTTTTAACAGAGGGGCATGAAACCCGGTGTCTTCCGCTTTGGCCCGGTCTGCACGGCGGTTTCCGGCCGCAGCGGTGTTGATCCCGATGAACCGCCCGTTGGCTGTATACCCGCCGGTTTTTGTAGCCAGTTCAATATTCAGGGAATGGGACAGGGTCAATGCCTCGCCAAACGGAAACTCCATCAGCCCGTAAATCCCGAACAGGGTCAATGCCATGGCCGCTTCCGGGGACAGGTCCGTCACCTGGAGCGCCCTTTTGGTGATGCGCTGGATCTGGTGTTCCGCCACCACCCGGGACGCTTCGGTCATAGCCCTGACCGGCCCTACGGGTTCATCCCCGTCTATGACCGGCCACTGCTCAGACAGTACCCGCAAGGCCCGGCCATACCCGGCCACCATTTCATCCACGGGGTTGAGGTTCAGGGAGACAAATTCCTCCAGCCCCTGGGCCACAGCCTGGCGGATCCGGGTCTGCACCCCGGTCCCGCCGAACCCGGTCCAGGCAGCCGGTTCTGAGGAAGTGGTCATGCGTTTGCGGCAGGTGATGAAGATGGAGCTAACAGCTGCTGCCATTTCTTTGTGATGGATATCCCTTGTTGATTCAGATTCAACTGGGACTGTCGATGTAATGATCCATCCTGATTCTACCAAAGAAGTGGTAAGTGTCTCCCAAGCATCCTGACTTTTATGGGTGAACATGATAGTCAGACATCCATTCGGTTTAAGAACCCGCCGGGCTTCGGAAAAAATATCCTTCATACGCTGTTCATAGGACACTTTGGCTTTTTTTGTGCTGCCGTCCCGGTCCGGATTGGCCACCGCCTCATCCTGCTTGTTGGTCAGCCGCCGGCTGAAATATCCGGGATACAGGTCTTTCAACGTTTTAGACTGCCACACATAAAAAAAGTCAGACAGCTCGGCGTACTGAACATTATTATAATAGGGAGGGTCCATGCACACCAGGTCCACGGATCCATCTTTCAGAAAATGGAGGTTGGCAGCGGTAGCGTTGCTTATAGTGATATCGTTGTTATTGGAAGTCAGACCACAGATCCCCTTGTAAGCATCTATAACCTGATCGATCCCCCAAGCAGCTCCTGATTGGGATCCAGAAAAAATCATTTCTCCGAAAGTCCACTTGAATGAATAATCATGGCGTGTAAAAGTATGAGCAATTACCCCCCGGCTCGCATGCCAGAGCGTCTGCCGGCTGTTGTAATCCACGCCTTTGTCAATGGCAAACTGGAGATAGGTGACCACGGCCCGGCCTTTGTCTGAACCAAGGGATTCCAGGATCTGCGGCTTGAGTTGATTCAGGGTCTCCACCAGGGTCAGGTGTCCCAGCAGCTGCCGGGGGGTGAACATGTCGCACCAGCGGGTCATACCATAAATAACCGGCCGCATGTCATTGCCCTGCGGAAAGGTTTCTGTGGGGATCAGCCCGGCCCGGTCCCATGCCTCCCAGTTGTCGGCCAGCTGTGTTTCCGCCCGGTCCAGGGCTGCCAGATCGTCGGCATTGGGGGGACGGAAAAACCGGATTTTTTCAGTCTTGATCTGATCTTTTTTTTCTCCGGATTTATACCGCTGCGGCTGGCCATGCTTGTCCAGTTTGGGCTGAAATCGCACTGCCACCACGCAGTACAGCCGGTCTTTCCATTTGCCGAACCCGCTTTCTCCCCGGGCCTGGCGTTTGATCTCATCCGCATCGATGGCCTGGCGGCAGTGGATGCAATACCCCACCCCGCGCGTGACCGTGGCGAAATTGGGATCTTCTCCCATGGGGCCTTTGCCTTTGGTCACCCGGAAGGTCTCGAACCGGACCGTCCCACTGTGGGCTTTTCCGTCAGGGATGATTTTTACCCCCCAGGGATCGCCGGCCGATTTATTCAGCCAGCAGGTGTTCAACAATGGGGCATGGCCCTGGCAGTGGGGGCAGGTTACCTGGCGGCAGTAGAGAATACCGGTATGGTCATACTCCGGAATATCAAAATCCGATACGATGTCCGGACAGTTCCGGCAGTGATGTTTCAGATGCTCTTTTTCCTGATGGGGCAAAGAGGAAAACGGGGAGACAGCTGCCATTTTCCGGGAAACTGATTCGACCAGGATATTACCCCAGTGCTGGATATCGTCGCCAAGTGCCAGGCCATACTTTGATGGATATTCCAGTGTGGCATGAAGAATCACAGTCGCAACAGGATTCAGTTCATTGGCAATGGTTTTATGCCCGAGACGCTGGCTTTCAAAAGGGATTGAGCCTCCGCCAGATGTCGGGTCCAGAACCACTTTGGGTTTGTCTACCGGGCCTGGATGGCTTGCAAATGCCCGGGTATAGCCGTAAAGATCTTCTTTGTCCCATTGAATCGGTTTTCCCAGAATATGTTTAACTGCATCTGTTTTGGCAAAGGCAATCCGCTGATTCACATGGGCCGGATCCGCCGCCACCATCTCCAGCGGCAGGATCTCCCCAACACCCGGATGGGGTCCGGGAATGGCCTGGGATTCCTCCTTCCACCGCTGGAGCACCGGCTCCTGGCCCAGTTTTTTTTCCCGCCGGTCATTTTCCTTGTCAAGCAGATCCAGAAATTTATTGTCCACCAGGATATACCGGGTACCATCGTCAGCATCGCTCTGGATATACGTCAGGGCCTTGTCCACAAGGGTCCAGGTCTGGCCGTTGAGGGTCACCACCGGTTTCTGGATGCCCAGCTGTTTTAGAAAATGATCAGGATCGGTATCCGCCGGCAACAGCGACGCCAGGATGGCGGCCCGGCTGGGGGTCAGGGGCCGGCGTGCCCACCAGACATGCAGGAAATACAGCGGCGGCAGGGCGGAACTGGCCCCTCGCTCTCTTTGGGTTTCCGCCCCCACCTGATGGCAGGGGAAGCCTGCTTCGATCAACCGCTTGTCCTGGATATCCGTGTGGGTCATGTCCGCTGTTTCCTTGTATCGATGAAATTAATAACTTCCCCGGAGGCGCTCCAGATAAGTTTCCACACCCGGATCTTTCGGGTGTCCCGCCATCATGATCTTCATGCCGGCCATGGCCCACCGGCCGGCGATGGGGCCATAGGAGCTGATGCGGGAATACCAGTAGGCAGCCTCTTCTTTGGTGAACCGGTCCACGCGCCGGGCCAGCAGTTCCACCCGGTCCAGTTCCTTGATCCGTTCCTGGAGTTTGAATATCAGTGCCAGCTTGCAGCCGGCTTCTTCATCCAGGGGCAAATTGCCGCGAAAATCGATCCGCTTGCCGGATAAAAACCGGTGGAGTTCCAAAGGAATTTCCTGAGAATCCCTGATCCGGGACAGGATGGTCTGGATCACCGGCAGTAACCGGGTCTGCTGTTCACCATACAGCAGTCCCCGTTCTTTAAGGACACTGCGGGGGGCCACCAGGTCTTCGGTATCATCCCGCTGTTCCGGGGATAACCGCTCCTTGATTACAAATACCGGCACCGGTTTGTCTTTATGCTCGGTGATGCGCACCACCCAGGGGGAGTCGGCAGCCTGTTTTTTCACCTGGGTGGCAAAATGTATCTCCAGGTCTTTTTTCTTTGAAGACGTAAGGGTCTTTTTTGTCATGATGTGTGGCTTTTACTCTTTTTCAGTTTGGTTCGTTTTGATTTCTTTAACCAGGGCACAGTCTTCACTGGGATCGGTGATTTCCAGAAACGCCTCCAGGGGCGTATCGGACTTGATCAGCGTGCCGGCCACTTCAAACAGTTCGCCCAGGGCTTTCATGGATCCGGGGGGGGCGTTTTCCACAGAAATCCGCAGCCGGCCGCCATCCGGCAGGGGAATACCGGCAAGATCCAGCAACTCGATGCTGGATACCGCCCCCTGGTTGTACAAGGACCCGATACGACGGAGCAGCGGGCCTAAAACCCGGCCGCCCTTTTGGCCGTCGAGCCGCAGTGCCGTGTCTTGTTTGGAAAGCAGGTTTTTTTCCGAGGCCCTGGCAGGAGTGACAATGACATCGTCTGATGCGGGTTTGTAAAATACCGTCTGGGTTTTGGAGACCATATCCTCCGGCCGGATTTCCTGACCCGGTGTGGACCTGAAAAGCATGGCCCGGTTGTCCTGCACCAGTTTGAGCAGGGCCGCGTCCACACTTTCTTCGGGCAGGTTGCCGTGTGTCCCGGTGAGCGTTTCCTTGATCTCGCCCATGGATCATTCCTGTTTCTCTTTGATCACCTGGGTGGCCCATTCTTTGATCTGAGAGATGTCCGGTCCTTTTTCCTTGACCCAGCTGCGTTGTTTGGCCCCCTCCGGGGTGACCAGGGCATATCCGTCATCCAGGTTCAGGCTGAACGGCACCCCTCCGGCATCCCGGCTGTAAAACTCATCGGGCCGGGTACTGTCATCGGATGACATCCGGTAGAGGCACCAGATATTCTGGTTCACACCTTCACGGACAATCAGGTCAAACACTTCGGGACTGTCCAGGATCGGCCAGGTGCGGATCCGAAAAAAGTTTTCCTGCAGTTTGTTCAAATGAATGATGTCGGAATTTTTGAAAAACAGTTTCGCCAGATTGTTCAGA
>CALGAJ010000201.1 GCA_937951975.1 uncultured Desulfotignum sp. | reverse complement strand
GCCCCGATCCCCGAAAGGACCAGCATCAGGAGCGCCGCAATGCCGGCCAGTTTCACCGCCATGCGCAGTTCCACCGGGGTCAGCACAAACCGATCAAACAGGGAAAAGGTGACCTGGCGCATGGATCTGTCCGCTTTTCTGCCGTTTTTCAGAAACACCGGAATATCACCGGCCCGCACCGGGCCGTACACCACCCGGAAACCGGACTGCTCCCTGACCTGCCGGGCCGACACCCCGGTGGCCCCCAGCTGGGGCACGATCACCCGTTTATGGGTCACTACCTTTTCAAGAGACACGGCCTGAATCCTATGGGCCAGTTCCCGGGTGGAAAAGGTGTGTTTGCCTGCCGCGCACCAGACATTCACCCCGTTCGTATCCAGCACAAGGATCCAGGTGCTGATGCCGCCCAGTGCGGATCTCAGGTGATCAAAGGTCAGCTTGTAATTGGCGGTCACCAGCACCTCGGATGACTCATCCGGAGATCCGATGGCATAGAGCCCGGGGCTCACCATGTACCGGTGACGCCGGATCCCGCACCGGACCGCAATGGTGGACAGCCGGTCCCATCTGTCCAGATCCCGCCGGATAACCGGTATCGGGCCTGCACCGCTGTCGATGAAATGGTCCACATGCCGGCATAATGCATATCCGGGTCTGTCATGTGCGGCCAGGGAGCGGGCATCTTTTGGCCCGCATGCCGAATCAGACATGTGCATGGCCGGCATGATCTGCACATTGCCGGTTGACAGGCCGGGGCTTTTGCTCTGGATAGGGCCGCCGGCCTGATTTTTCGCCTTTTTGTTCATTTGTGTGTTTCCATGTCTTGTTCCGGTTTGTCTGTCCCGAATTTTCTAAAAGGTGTTCACATATTGCCTGAACTGCGCCAATATGGTTTTATCCACGCAAAAATAGGTTTTGGGCCCTTCCACCTCTCCGCAGACAATGCCTGATTCCTTGAGTATCTTTAAATGCTGGCTGATGGTGGACTGGGAATAGGGAAAAATACCCACGATCTCTCCGCAGATACAGGTATCGATCGCGATCAGGTGCCGGACGATCTTGATCCGGGTGGGGTGGCCCAGGGCCTTGAATATTTTTGCAGCCTGTTCGGTTTCCATGGTGAAAAATCCATTAATCGTTAATCGGCATTTAACGATTACATAATCGTTTACCGCTGTCAACCCCAAATCCGGTCTTTTATTGACAAAACCCGGTGTCGTGCCGTATCTATCTTCTATCTCCCATACCCGGCGGCGCCATCATCTCCTATGGCGGGGCATTCGGTTTCACGGGATTTTTCATTGTCACGCCCGCCTGCCGGGGCCGGGGCATCGGCAGAAAGCTATGGTACCTCAGGCGGGATACCCTGCTCAAGCGGCTGCACCCCGGGGCCGCTATCGGCATGGACGGCGTGGTGGCCATGCAGCCGTTCTACAACCGGGGCGGGTTTGCGCTGTCTTTCCGGGATCTGCGGTATGAGGGCTTCGGAACCTCCCTGCCCATGGAGAAAATTTATGGTATCACCACGTTTCAACTGGGGTGATGCCACCAGGCGGTTTTAATCAAAATGATGCAGCACCTCTTCCAGGTGGGACAGCCAGATGTTCACGAACGCATCCACCTCGGCCGTGCCTTTCATCACGGTATGGCATTCAATCCCGGCACCTGAAAGAATGGATTTCCAGGAATCTGCTTCATCGCCGGCCATATCATTTTTGGCATGATCTCCGGCCACGGACATGAACGGAATCAACCAGGCGGTTTTGACCTGTTTTTCCTTCAGCCAGGACCGGATTTCACCGATCTCAGGATATCCTTCCACCCCGCCGATGAACACAAGCGGATCCTGTTGCTGGGCCTGGAACATCAGGGCCGGATAAAACGCGTTGGCCGGATGGTGGGTCCCGTGCCCCATGAACACCACGGCCTCTTGTTTATCCCGCTCACCCGGGATCATTCCCAGCAAAGCGTCCACGGTCTTTTCCATATCCGTCTGGGTGGCCAGGAGCGGATATCCCAGAATAATCCGGTTAAACACGCCCATGGACTTGAACCCTCCCACCATTTTCGTCAAATCATGATACTCTGATCCGGCAATGGTGTGCAGGCTCTGCACTGCCACATGGGTGAACTGCTCATCCGCCATCCGGGCCAGGGCCATGGCCGGAGAATCCAGGTGTTTTTCCTGTTTCGCCAGTTTATGCCGGATGATTCTGGAGGTGTAGGCCCAGTAAACCGGAATGTCCGGCCAGGCCGCCTTGACCTTCCGGTCGATATTGTCGAACGCCGCCTGGGCGCCGGGGTCGCTGGTACCGAACGTCACCAGCAGAATGCCGGTCTTTGGTTCCTTGTAGGTTCCATGGTGGGCGGCAGCGCCAGTGGTGGCAGAAACCAGTACCAGTATTGCCGCCAGAATTGCCGGAATCAGTCGATTCATCATTTTTTTCATTTGTATCTTCTCCTTGGAAAAAAGTTTCGTCCGGGGAAAAATACAAAAATCCCCGGACCATCAATATGATCCGGGGATGCCCTGATTTATCCTCAGATAGAAAAATCCCTTGTCCACGAGGGCTTTTCATTTGCCGGCACTCTGATTTCGTTTTCAAGTCCGGCCCGGACGGGATACCGACAATGTGGCCCCATCCGTTTTCCAGGCAGGTCTTCTGACTTTCGGATCTTTCTTTGATGCTGCGCCTTCCCAACCGGTTTCATGCGGCCAGTGGCGGATATGCAGACCAAGTCCCCGATTACAGCGACGGGCCCGTCCCGGATTTGCACCGGGTTCCCTTTTCATCCACAGGTGTGGAACCTGAAAAACATGGATCTTATTTTCATGTTGCTTTGTCAGCCTAAAGCAAGTGTCAGTGTGTTGTCAAGATCAAATCAGCGCACCAGGCGGCAATGAAGCACGGTCAGCACGCATTGTCCAAGCTCTGTTATAGAAATATCAGCTCAGTGACAGGTCAATGGGTCAATAACAAGCAGCCAGGGTCAGGGCCCTTTCCAGGCGTTCGATCAGAAATCCGATCACTTCCGGATAATGGGCCAGGCCTTTGAACAATGGTTTCTGCCCATGCGGCACCATCGGGCAGTCCACCGAAAACCCCATGGCTTCCAGGACCGTGCGCCAGCTGTCTTCCGGGCCCATCAGGTCATCTCTGGCATGCATGCCGGCAAAATACATCATGGGGATGATCCGGACCTGTTTGAAACGATCTGCCAGACCCTGTTGCTTCATTCGGTGAAACACAGCCTCATGGTCCGGGATTCCTTCAATGGCGGCTGCCAGGACATTGGGATACCGGTCTCTCACCAGCTTTTCCAGTCCCAGGTACACGATATTCACGGGATCGGCCGCCAGAGGAGTGCCATGCAGGGCCAGCAGGTTCAATCCCTGTTCCGGCGGCAGAAAATCCGGTTCGAGTACCGCCAGCACCTGCCTGATAAAGGGCCACCGGTGAAACAGGGTTTCCCCCATGAACACCCGCAGACCGGGAAAATACACACAGGTTTCCTCCATCTGCCGGTATTCGGTACCGGGAAACACATGGAGCGGCTGCACCACCGCCTTTCGAAACCCCTGCGCCTCCACCCTTGCCAGGGTTTCCTGCAAGCTGGGCAGCCCGGTTTTGTTTCTGATGATTTCCGAGGTATAGGCCCAGAAGATATCATGGTCCGGGAACCTGTCCGTCAGCCGGGCTTCGAAAATATCCAGGGCCGATCTGGCACTGGTGGTGGAGCCGAACGCGGCAATCACAACAGCGGGAGTTTCCTTGAGTCTGGGCAGGTGCATCTTGCGGCCGATATATCCTTGGGGATGCATGTTTCCTCATTATGAGTTCAGGTCAGCAGAAAAAAATGATTCAAATGTTTCATTTATAACGGAAGTCCTTTGAATTCTCAAGCAGGTTTGACCCTGGCTGCCACTGAACTCCAAAAATTCTTCTTGACAAAAAAACATGACACAATAGATAATTACCCGAATCAAGGTGCTCATTTTGAGCTTGAAAGGGAACCCTGTGAAAGTCAGGGACGGGCCCGCCGCTGTAAACGGGGACCACC
>CALGAJ010000200.1 GCA_937951975.1 uncultured Desulfotignum sp. | reverse complement strand
AGGAATTCCGGCGGGGCCTGATCCAGGCCGTCCAGCCAGTCTGAAAAATCTGCCAAAGCCCTGGCCTTCCATTCCATATCCAGCCGGTTGCGCATGGCCCGGCCCGAGGCGGTGTGAATCAGCGTGAGCAGCCTCAGGATAACGGCCCTGTGGAACCAGGCCCCGGTCTTTGCGGCAATGTCACTAGGGCTCATTGGTTGTCCGCCTTGATGATCCGGTCCAGGCCGGGGGCCTGGGGTGCTGTGGGAATGCTGTCCACAAGGGCATCCAGGGCATCGGTCCAGAAGGTGAAGTCGTTGACGCCCGTCAGCCGGTCCCTGATCCGGCCGCGGCCGTCTTTCAGGGCCTCGTAGGCCCGGGTGATCCGCTGAAACGCCTCCGGGTGCCGGTCTGGCGGAAATTCTTTGACCAGTGCCAGGTATCTTTCCCGGACTTCCCGGTCTCCGGCAGTCTTTTCCACGCCGAGTATATGGTGATAAATCACGGTAGTCTCCTTTCTTTGCGGGTCATGCCCCGGATCGGAATCCCAGCATAAAGTGCTGGTGCTCCGGGGTTGTGATGCCGGCAACCCTGGATTTAATGCACCCCAGGGCATCCAGGACAAGCTGGCTGTATGCTAGGGCCTCGGCCAGTCTGCGGCCGGTTTCCCGGTATTGGCCGGTGGTCCGGAACCCGCTTTGGTGCATCAGATCCAGCAAGGCCTCAAGGGCGGAAATAAACGTATCACCCGGGCTTTCCCAGCGCCTGACCGGTCCATTGACAATGCCGTCTGCGGCCCCGGCCAGGTCGGAAATGATCTCTTTGGCCTCCTGGGGATCGCATTTATTTCCGAATATGGATGCCACATCCAGGTCCCGGGGGTAGAACCGTTGTTCCCGATCTTTTTTCCGGTCTTCGCCCCGGTCTTCTTCCCGGTTTTCGTCCGGGTCTTCGTCCGGGTCTGTCCAGGAATCCTCATTCATGGCATTCATCATGAGATCATACAGATCTGAAATCATCTCATCCAGGGGTTGATCTGCGGGATAACCGGGGCCGGGACCGAATCCAGGAGGGACGGGCCGATCAAACTCAAACCGTTCAAAAGCTTCCTTGAGCGGATAGAACGCCGCTTCCGAAAGGGACCTGGATATCTGCCGGAGGCGTTCCCTGAGGTCCGGTCCGGCTTTGTCCACCAACGCCGCCAGTCTGGGGCAGGGAAATGTGTTGGCGGATATGGCCTCAAGGGCGGTGTGGTAAAAAACCAGCAGGATCCTGTGGTCCGGTCCGGCTGTTTTCGTCTTTCTTTTCAGCGCCCGGATGGCCACGTCCGTGCATTGGTTCTGTGCCATGGGGATGACCAGGGACATCAGGTCCTCCGGGGGCAGGGTGGAAAAAATTTTGCCGGTAGCGCCGAGCAGGGGCCGGGCATAGAACAGGGTGGGGTATAAGGGGGTGAACCGGTCGTCCAGGGGGGAAAGCAGTGCCATCAGTTCCCTGGGGGAAAGTCCTGTAATCTGTTGTTGCAATCCCTTGAAGCAGCTGGCCATGCCCCGGGGATCGATTCCGTAATCACCGCTGTCCACATCGGTTTGCAGCAGCAGGAAACACTGCATCTGCTGGACCGGTGTAAACGCGTTGGTCTGTTCGAGAAAGGTCTTGGCTGAAAACTTCCCGGTTTTTAAAAATTCCACCAAAAGGCGTTTTCCGGCAATCACCGTGGCGAGTGCGGGCAGGCCGAATGCAGCGGCCCGGTCCAGATCCCGGTCCACCAGGTGCCATTTCTCCTTTGGCAGGTTTTTCTGGGCAGAGATCACAAAGGCCAGGGCCCTGGATTCTTTGACCCGGATATCATGGGGTGCCCTGTCATAGGCGGTCTGGAGGATGGCCTGTGCTTTTCTGAACGCATTTTTCTGGTAATACAGCCGGGCCAGTTCCAGGCAGGGGGCGGGGTCGTCATCAAATTGGGCGGCCATGGTTTCATACAGGGTTGTCAGGATCTTACGGTGCTCGGCAAAGGGAGCGGGAATACCCTGCAGCATGTCATAGGCCGGCCGGTTTCCCGGGTCATGTTGTACGGCATGCCGGACCAGGGTCAGCAGGAGCAGGTTTAAGTCGTTTTCCAGTATGCTTCCCGGAATGGAACACGCCGCCAGGATGTGAAAGAGTTCTTCGTCATAATCGTAAAGGACATCGGGCTGATGCTTGATGATGCCGGCAATTTTCAGGAGAATCAGGGCGTATGCCGTGCCCCGCTCTTTTGCATCCGAAAATTCGGTTTTAAACGTTTTCAGGTAATCCGGGGTGGCATGGGACAAAAAATCTGTACAGAGGGATTCGATTTTCAGGAAAAGACGCTTTCGCTCCGCGGTGGAATGGAAGAGCCGTTCAAGAAACCCGGGCAAGAGAGCCGGATCATCTTCATATGCTTTGTGGATCCCTTACCGATGATTTCCGCAAGGGTTTCAAGGACGTCATCCGGTGATTCGGGCTTCAGCAGCCGGGCAAAGTCACGGCAGTCCGCTGCCACGCCGTCCAGGTTCAAAGGTGCCATGTGCTGCTGAATCCTGTCCCGGCAGGAAATCTTGTGTATCCCCGGCCCCATCAGGAGGGCGGCGGTGTCGGGATAGATGTCAACGGACCTGAAACTGCCCCGGTCGGCATATTCGGCCAGGAGGGTCCGAAGCCCCTTGAACGGGAAGTTTTCCCCCAGGCGGGGCAGTGCTTTTTTCAGGGTGGACCGGTCCTGCTGCTCCCAGGCCGCCATGACCCGGGCAAAAGTTTTGAGGTCCGCAAAAGGAGAGGTGCGGCCGATGGGCCGCATGGCGTGAAGCGCGGCCTGCCAGTCACCGGTCGCCATGTTGTCAGCTGCCGCGGCCATCACCGGCCGTTCCGTCCTGAGTCGGGTGTCTTCGGGCAGGTCCTGGGCCAGATCCAGGGCATGTTCGGTCACCAGCAATATGCCGAGGCGTTTTTCCGTCTCCGGGGTCAATACCGCAAATGCCGCCTTTTCTTTCAATGCGGCCATGACGGTGCGGACCGGCAGGAAATCCAGGGCCTGTTCCAGTAGTTCCGGCGTGATCCGGGGCAGGGCTTCAAACACCTGCCCGCCCAGATTGGTGACGCTCTCGGCTTCTTTGGGCATTTTTTTGGCAAGAAGCTGGCCGTGTCTGAGCCGGTAGGCCCGGAAAAGGTCCGGCAGGACAAGATCCTTGTCACCCCCTTTTTTCAGCACTTCGCGAAAGGCCAGTATCGCGTCCCGGTAACGGGATGTCGCCAGAAAGGCCGTTGCCTGATCACGGATCGCATCCGGGGTCAGGGACTGCAACCTTTTTTGTGTTTCATTTCTGAGGCGCTGCTTCTGCTTGCTTTTTTTCTTTCTGACTTTGGCCATACCGCAAATATCATCCCTCTTCCGGCTTGTCGTTCAGGGCGCCATCATACCTGCGGTGGCATGTAAAATCAAATCCATTTTGACTTTAAAAATGATGTTCCTGATATGGGCCTTTTTCCCGGCTTCATGATTTCTTTTTCTGTTCTGATCCACTGGATCCGCAGTGGACCTGGCTGGTACCGCAGCTGTCGCAGCCGCAGCCGCAGGATGGACTGTCAGCGGAAGCTGCGGCCCTGAGCTTTTGGTAAAGGTAGTAGACGGCACCGGCAACGATCAGGCCGATAATGATTTTTTCAAACATGGGCAGGATTCCTTTGGCTGAAATATTTTTTGTATCTTATTTTTTTAGTCTTACCAAACTAATTTTGCAACAAATTTTCAGCCCTGTCAAATTTTTCCCGGATCAACAGCAGCCGTCCCCGCAGGATGCGTTTTCTTTTCCCTTTATCCAGACCTGGATAATATAGGTGGCTCACCCCACCCCGGGGCTGACGGATATGGCATCGGCCGGGCAGTTGTTGACACAGGCCCCGCATTCCATGCAGGCGTTGAAATCAACGATCCTGGATTTTTTTTCCTGCATCTCGAACACCGTGTGGGGGCAGACTTCGGTGCACAATCCGCAGCCGATACATTTTTCTTCATCCAGCACCAGGGTGGCCACATCCTCCAGATATCTGAAACCTTTCATCCTTTTCTCCTTGTTTACGGGCAATCCCGACGGGTCAGAATGCGCTGTAAATCCACAAACCCGCAGCCACCAGCACTCCGGCCAGCTGCACTGGAAGAAACTGCCTCATCTCTTTTTCCACCCCGGACGGTGAGGTGAACGGGGTGGCCCCGGTGAAATTCATGGCCAGATGGGAACTCACCATCACGCTCAAAAGATACAGAGCTCCTGCACCGGCCATGCTGCCGGTCCCGGAAAAAATGAACGACACCAGCAACAGACTGCACACACTTCCCATGAGAATGCCTTTGAAAGCAAATTTCCTTGACGGGATAAACGGCAGCAGCAGCGGGGTCAACACAGCACCGGAAAACAGGCCGGTGACAAGGGCCGAAA
>CALGAJ010000199.1 GCA_937951975.1 uncultured Desulfotignum sp. | reverse complement strand
ATTTGGCGATCAGTTCTTTTCCTGTGCCGCTCTCCCCTGTGATCAGCACGGTTGCCTCAGACGGGGCGATCATAGCCATCATGTCGATCAGTTCCTTCATCGGCCGGCTCTTTCCGATAATGTTTTTCAGCTGGTAATCAGAACTGATTCTGGATTTCATGGATGCATTTTCCGCCTTCAGGCCGGAATGCTCCAGCGCTCGCGCCAGACTGAGTTTGAGCACTTCAAAATCCAGCGGTTTGGTGAGATAGTCATATGCCCCTTCTTTCAAGGCCTCCACGGCTGAATCAACCGAAGAATATGCAGTCATGATCAGGATCGGTATGGCCGGGTTGTATGCTTTGATCCTCTTGAGGGCTTCGATACCGCTCATCTGCGCCATGCGGACATCCATCAGAATCAGGGCAAAGGGTCTTTCTTTGACCATCTCAACCGCTGCGGCACCGTCATCGGCCGTTGAAACCTGATATCCCCAGGCCTTGACAAGGGTCTCCAGGGTTTTGACATGGTTGGCATCATCATCCACAATCAGAATATGGGTCATGTTCTGCGTGCTCATCCTTCACCTCTATGCTCTGCGGTTACAGGTAAAACAATGGAAAAGACCGTGCCCCGGCCGGGGGTACTGCGGACCTTGATCTGACCCTGGTGGGCGTCGATGATCTTGTGGACAATGGCCAGTCCCAGTCCGGTGCCCTTGGGCTTTGTCGTGAAATAGGGGTCAAAGATTTTGTCCACATCATCTGCTGATATGCCCGGACCAGTGTCTTTGATATCGATGATGACATGGGTTTTGTTCCTGATGGCGGTGGTAATGGTCAATTTACCGGAGTTTTCCATGGCCTGGAGCGCATTCAGGTACACATTCAAAAAACACTGGGTCAGGCGGTCCGGGTCCACGCTTGCCTCCGCAGTACCGGATCCTGGATGCAGCTCCACCTGGATGTTTTTTGCCGCTGCTTCCTGCTGAATCAGGCGGGTTGAGTGTTCGACGAGTTGGTTGATATCCACCGGCTTCGGCTTCAGTTGTGCCGGCCGGGTGAATTCCAGCAGTTCACTGATAACCCGGTTCAACCGGTCCACTTCCTCGATCATGATTCCGGCCATCTGTTTGTCTTCGCTGCCGTCCTCAAATTTGTCCCGGTAATATGAGGCGATACCTTTGATGGAACTCAAGGGATTTCTGATTTCATGGGCCACACCGGCGGCAAGTCCGCCAATCGCTGCCAGTTTTTCCTTTCGGCGGATTTCATCCTGGAGCCGCCGGACTTCGCCAAGGTCCCGAATGATCAGGAGCTGTCCCACAAAATGCCCTTCCTCGTTGATGATTTCCGATGCGCTGACACTCACCGGAACCACGGTTCCCTCCACAAATTCGCATGCCATCTCTTTTTCAACAATGGTTTCCCCCCGGTCCAGAGATGCCTTTACTGCCCGGAAATCATATGGCAGCACTGCATCGGGCGCCTCACCCCGGGCCCGGGACAGATCAAGCCCGGTGATGCGCTCAGCAGCGGTGTTGAAAAATGCGATTTTCCCATTCTTGTCCGTGGTGATCAACCCCACGGGAAGACTGGCCACCACCTGGTCGGCCACCGCACTGGTATCTTGAAGAGAGCGCCTGGCTGACCGATAGTTCTGCAGCCAGAACAGGGAAATGAAACCGGCCATTCCCAGAATGACCAGAACCCCGGATATGATCACCGTGTTGCGAACATCCTCCTGACGCGCATCAACAAACGGGCGGGGATCCAGACCAACCATCATGATCGTATCTTTGCCGGCATTTGTTCCGGGAAAGCACCAGTCATTGTCCATTCCCATGCCATGCCCCGGCATCATCCGCCCCATGCGGCGGGACATCCAGTTGGCTTGATCGGTTATGGGACGGAAATAACGGTATACCTCAAATACCTCCTGCCGGCTGTCAACGCGTTTTATGCGCCAGTTGACAGCCTCTGGTGAATCCGGGTGGATTTGCGGCAACCCCGGTTCCATCCGGGTGCTGATCAGGTCATGATTGCTGCTGGCCAGAATCAGTCCTTTCTGATCTACCACAGTGATATAAAGGATATCGGTAAGCTGGGCGGTTTCATCGATCAGGGTCTGGATCTGTTGGCCGCCCCACATCATCCCCATCATCCCGGTCCGGACACCGGCTTCCACCGCCTGGATAACTGCTGCCCCTTTTTCACTCAGGATCCGGGACATGTATTTTTTTTCCCGGCTGTAGTTCTGATAGGCCAGCACCACTGCGACAACCAGGAGGATGCCCACCGATCCAATGATCACCCAAGGGGATATGTTCAGGCCGATTCGGTTTGGGCGGGATGTGTCATGGCGCATGATGTTGTCTTTTTTTTTCTGCATAAAGATCTATTATCACACAATTGGGTATTTTGGCAACAGGTTGCTATATCTGAACATAAAAATGGGTAATATAGTCCCGACCTGTTCCATCCCTTTTTTTCAAACTCCCTGGAACATTTAATCTTTTATGAAATTATTCTCATTAATTTCAAATAGATATGTTTTTTATTGATTCAGTGGCACACAACTTGGATATACATATAACCAACGGCACACAGGGTGCCATAACCCATTAAAGTAAAAACAACAAAACGGAGGGAAAAATCATGAAAAAGACCATGTTGATACTTGCGGCAATTTCTTTAATCGCGCTGATCGGAACCCAGGCGTATGCCTGTTATTGGGATGGCTACTGGGGCGGTCCCACGGGCGGGGCAATGGCCGGAAATTACGACGGCAATTATCAGGAGTTCTATGACAGCACCGCCCAACTCAGGCATGATCTTGCCGCTAAAAAAGGCGAGTACAACGCTCTGCTGGCAACGTCCAATCCCGATCCTGAGCGGACAGCGGAACTGGGGCGTGAAATTGCTTCTCTGCATGATCAGTTGAGAGCCCAGGCCCGGGCGTATAACCTGCCTGCCCGGAATAATGCTGGTCATCACGGCCGCATGGGCGGCGGATACGGACGTGGTTGCTGGTAGTCAAACCATTTCCACAGGTATGATACAGCCGGATTTGAACCGGCTGTATCATACAATATCTAAAAAAAGGAGGATTGCTCATGTGGGGCTGTAATTATGGACCTTTATCAGGTGGCTGGTGGGGGAATTTTTTGCCGGGAAGCATGTTTTCGCTGCTGTTATGGGGCATGATAATATTATTGATAGTGTTTCTCGTTGTCCGGATCTTCAAGTCCCAGCCGCATGAGCCGCGGTGGCCGGAACAGGACCGATTCGACTCAGAAGCGATCTTGAAGGCACGATTTGCAAAGGGGGAAATTACACGGGAAGAATTTCTTAAAATGAGACAAACCCTCACCCGCCCATAAGCGTATGTTGGAAATCATCCTCAAAAGGATTGAAATATGCAACCCATTCAAGAAAAAAAATTCCGGGTTCAAAATCTGGATTGCAGTACCTGCGCGGCCAAGATCGAGAGGGAATTGTTGAAAACCGACGGTGTCGAATCAGCGGTTTTGGATTTTGCCACTCTCACTTTGCATTTAAAGGCCGCTGATGTTTCCAAGGCTCTCGCGACAATCACACGGATCGAACCCCACGTCAAAATCGAGACCCAAACCCGGGATTCGAAAGCTGACAGCGACCGGCAAGAATCAAGTGATTTCCGAAAACAAATCGGGGTTATTGCCATCGCAGGCACTGTGTTTGCTTTTCATCTGTTCACTGAAGATCAGCTTCATCAAATGCCATGGGCATGGGTGGAGTATCCCATTGTGCTAATTGCCTATTTGCTGGCAGGATGGAACGTTTTCACTGGTGCACTGCGGACCGTGAGGCGCGGACAGTTCTTTGATGAAAATGTGCTCATGGTCATAGCCACCGCCGGTGCCATGGCCATTCATGCCATGTCAGAGGCGGTTGGGGTGATGTTGTTTTTCAAGGTCGGTGAGCTGCTTCAGGACATGGCGGTTTCCAAGTCCCGACGATCGGTCCGCAGCCTGATTGCTGCCCGGCCGAACAAGGCTTTGCTCAGAACAGAAAACGGTTTACAGGAAACAACCCCTGAGAAAGTGAAGGTGGGTGAGGTCATCCTGGTCAAACCCGGTGAGAAAATTGCTCTGGATGGAAAGGTGATTGAAGGAACTTCTCAGGTAGACACGTCCCCCTTGACCGGCGAACCGGTTCCGGTTCAAATCCGTCCGGGAGATGCCGTTCTGGCCGGAAGTATCAACAAGGCGTCGGCACTTGCAGTCCAAGTCACAAAGCCTTTTGAAGCCTCTTCCATTGCACGCGTGCTGGAACTGGTGGAAAGTGCGGCTGCCAGAAAGGCGAATACGGAAAAATTCATCACCACCTTTGCCCGTTACTATACTCCGGCGGTGGTCGCCATTGCGGCTGTTATTGCACTGGTTCCACCGCTTCTGATTGAAGGTGCCCAGTTTTCCACCTGGATTTACCGCGCCCTGGTCCTTCTAGTGATCTCCTGCCCCTGCGCCCTGGTCGTCAGCATTCCGCTGGGCTATTTCGGAGGCATAGGGCGGGCCTCGCGCAATGGAATTCTGATCAAGGGATCAATGTTTATCGATGCGCTTTCAAAAGTCAAGACAGTGGTTTTCGATAAGACCGGTACCTTGACCCACGGCGTCTTTACGGTAGACAGTGTTGTGACCCAAAGTGGTTTCTCCTCTGACCAGTTGTTGAAAATGGCTGCCGGGGTGGAACTGCACTCCGATCACCCTATTGCGAAATCCATCGTAGAAGCAATGAATAGCAAAGGCCTTTCTATTGATGAGTCGCTGGTGAGCGGTCACGTTGCTATCCCCGGCATGGGTGTTTCAGCCGAATATGATGGAAAGACCATCCTTGTCGGAAACGACTCCCTTTTGCATGAAAGAGGTATCGATCATGGAGAGTGCGATTTTGACAGCACTGTGGCCCATGTGGTGGTAGATGATCAATATGCCGGTTACATTCTTATCGGTGATCAGCTGAAACCGGATGCCGAGGAGGCCATGGAGCAGTTAAGGGAAAATGGAATTTCGAAGCTTGTAATGCTGACGGGGGACAATGAACGCTCCGCAGCAGGTGTTGCCAAATTACTCCATCTGGATCAATTTTACGCGGGATTACTGCCGGAAGACAAGGTCCGCATTTTCGAACAGATTCTTGCAGAAACCAAAGATGGCAGCAAGGTTGCATTTGTAGGAGATGGTATTAACGATGCGCCGGTCTTGGCGCGGGCCGATGTCGGGGTGGCCATGGGTGGCCTGGGTTCGGACGCTGCCATCGAAACTGCCGATGTGGTGCTGATGACTGATGCACCAGCTAAAATGGCAGAAGCAGTCGGGCTCGCCAGGCATACCCGGCGAATCGTCTGGCAAAATATTGCGTTGGCATTTTTCGTTAAAGGGGTGTTTATTTCTTTGGGCGCTCTAGGGATGGCCACCATGTGGGAAGCTGTATTTGCGGACGTGGGAACTGCGCTTCTTGCATTACTCAACGCAACGCGAACTCTGCGGGCGTGACCGTGAAACGTTCCAATCGTACAAAAATTGATGTGAACCAAGGGATAAGATGTGGTCTGATTTTAAAAAAAATGCTATAGTTCAAAAACAGCCCCCGGGGACGAAATAGCCGAAAAAAATTTTAAACAAGGAGGGAGAAATGATTGGTTCCAGAAGAGATGCGGCAATTTTAAACACATTGAAAGTTATGATGATTGCTTTAATGGCGGTAGTCTGGGCAATTGGCACCGCCCAGGCAGGTTACAAATTTAAAATCAATGATGCGGTAAAAGGAGAGATTAATTTTTGGACCCAGGCCTGGTATCAATATGCGGAAGATGCCAGTGACAGCAATGGAGACGGGGTACTTGATACAGATGTAAATGATTTTATGATAAGAAGGGCCTATTTCAGCATCAGCGGAGAGGCCACGCCATATTTGAGTTTTTTCACACATATTGCGGCCGACCGTATCGGCCAGGACAATCTGGATGATTCATCACTGGGCCTTGGAAGCGGTGTGGCATTCCGAGATATTTGGATCACATTGAAACCATCTGATATGCTCAATATTCAGGTGGGGCGGATGTATATTCCGTTTACGCGGAATTATGGCACCACCTCGACCAAAGCGCTGCTGACAACAGATCTGGACTGGACCCAGGGCGGTATCAGAGGCAATATTTTTTACCCCAGCAAGGTTGGCCGCGATGACGGTGTCACTTTTTGGGGCAATCTGATGGAGGGGAAGTTCCAATACCGGTTCATGGTTTCAGAAGGGGTGGAGAACACAATCCAGAATCCGGATGATAACCTGCGGTTTGCCGGAAGGGTCAGTTATAACCTGTTTGATCCTGAGACAGGTTGGTTCAATCAAGGCACCTACCTGGGAAAGAAACAGATTCTTGCATTCGGCCTGGGTGCTGATTCTCAAGAACTTGAATTTGGTTCCGAAACCGATGATTATTTTGCCTGGACAGCGGATATCCACTATGACCAGCCTTTCAGTAACGGGGGTGCCCTGACTGCAGAAGCTGCCTACATAAACATTGAAAAAGGTGTGAACAGTATAAAATACACCCAGTTTGCATCAGGGGATGACGGGTCGATTGTTTCCCTGAAAGCCGGGTATCTTTTCCCCGGCCGAATCGGTATTGGCCAGGTGCAGCCCTTTGCCCACTATGAACTGATCAATGTGGATGAAACAAATAAAGACGATACACAGGTATATGGTCTGGGATTGAATTACTTTTTTAAGGGGCATGCCAATAAATTGAGTATTGATCTTTCATCAGTTGATCAGAAAACAGCGACACCATCGGCACAAGATCATTTGGTTTTCACAATCCAGCTGGCAGCCGGGTTTTAAAGTCCTTTTTAAAAGCCAGGTCGGGGGATTGGCCTAAAAAAATCAGACAATGCTTTTTTTATGTTTTTTATTGATCCAGTGGCACACAACTTGGAAATACATATAACCAGCGGCACACATGGTGCCTTAACAGGTCAATGAAAGACAACACAACAGAGGAAAAGATTATGAAAAAGACCATGTTGATACTTGCGGCAATTTCACTGATCTCGCTGAACGGAACCCAGGCGTATGCCTGTTACCGGGATGGCTACTGGGGCGGTCCCATGGGCGGATACGGAGGCGGTTGCTGGTAGTCAAACCACTTACACAGGAATGAGACGGCCGGATTTAAACCGGCTGTCTCATCCTGAAACTTAAAAAAATTTAAAGGCAAGATTTGTAAGGGGGCGGAATCACGGAGCAGGAATACCGGGGCTGCCGCGCTGGCGTGATAAAATACCTGTTTGGCTTGTCTGAATATAGCGTTTTGATTTCACTTTGGGCCTCCTACATAATTTATTTGATCAAAATACATGATTTTGTCTATTGTCGAGCTGTGATCCAGCTCTTAACTTCTTGCCAGAAGAAATTAATCTTTTAGGGAGGTGTTTATGAAAAACCCAATGATGAAAAAAGGTATCATGATTTTTGCAGCTTTAACTTTTCTGCTGTCTTTTACGGCTTTGAATGCTTTGGCGCAGGGAGCACCCGGCGGCTGGGGATCAGGTTATGGACAAGGTTACGGACAACAGGGATGGTACTGCCCACAATGTGGCGCCTGGCAGGGGCAGCGCGGCATGGGTCCGGGCATGATGGGCCCCCAGGGTATGCACCGTGGATGGGACGGACGCGGCATGGGTCCGGGCATGATGGGACCCCAGGGTATGCATCGTGGATGGGACCGACGTGGCATGGGGGACGGAATGAATCGTAGATATTATGGAAATGATCAGCAGTACGATCCCCAGTATAGGCAGGAACCTCTAAATCAAGAACAAGCCAAATCCTTGATTCAGGATCAATTCGGATTGTCCCGGAATCCGAATTTAAAGATTGGAGAAATTGAAGATAAAGGCGACTATTTTCTAGCAGATATTGTAACCAAGGAAAATTCGCTGGTGGATAAACTCAGAGTGGACAAAAATACCGGCTATATTGGTTCAACCTATTGAGGAGTAAAACGAATGAAGAATGTTTGCCGGGGGAGATGAAGAATTCTATGGGAAGATACCGTCTTTATCCGCCCCGGCGAATTTAAGGGAAATATCGGATCCCGCACCCGGGCCAAATATATTGTATTTTGTGTTTATAACAGATCACGCCAAAAGGAGTTGGAGTGAAACGCTTTGCTGTTTAGCTTATCACGGTATGCTTTTTTTCCTGGAATTCCCAGGCCGGCAATGGGTTTGGTCCGGGATTGGGAAGCATTTTCAGATCAGGACGGACAGTTGACCCGTTTTGAAACTTTGCCTCATTCAGGCTGGGCCTGTTTTATGCCGCAATCGGTGCCCCGGATGTACCAAATCCTCCGCCGGATGCCGGTTATTCAAAAAATTGGGTAATATTGCCTCACTTTGTTTAATTTTTTTCTTCAGAAATCTGGGATACCGAGTCATACCTGAAAATATTTTCTTTAATTTCAGGTATGTATATCTTTTGGTTATCCAGTGGCACACAATTTGTATACACATATAACCAACGGCACACATAGTGTCATAACATATAAAATAAAAACAACACAACGGAAGGAAACACCATGAAAAAGACCATGTTGACACTTAAGAAGGATTGATCATGTGGGGCTGTAATTATGGGTCTATGTCAGGCGGCTGGTGGGGAAGTTTTTTCCCGGGAAGTTTATTTTCCCTGCTGTTATGGGGCTTGGTAATATTATTGATCGTGTTTCTCGGTACCTGGATCTTCAAGGCCCAGACGTATGAGCCGCGGTGGCCGGCACAGGACCGTTTCGACTCAGAAGCGATCTTGAAGGCACGATATGCAAAGGGGGAGATTTCACAGGAAGAATTTCTCAGAATGAGACAAGCGCTCTCCCGTCCATAAACAACGATGTAAAATCGAAAGGAAGTATCGGCATGAAGTCAAAAGAAAAAAATGCAGCAGGCGGGTCTCAGAGATCGCCTGACGGAGAAATGGCAGAGGATGGGCAGGATGCCCTGACAAAATATTTCGATGGCATGGGGACCGCCACCGCCAGGATCATCATTCATCGGAATATTGATGATGACCAATGGAAAAAATACGGCCTGAAGGATTTAAAAAACACAGGGTGTTATTACCTTGCCAAAATTGTTGAAAAAGATGGCAAGGTTATCGATGAAATTCTGGTCGACAAGCAATCCGGAACAATTCAGTCTCTGCGCGGAAAGATCAGTTCCAGTGAGTTGAAACGATAATGGTTCTTGGAAGCCCATGATATGACAAAAACCTGCAAGACCACACTTAAAGTCGGAGATGTGCTGAACAATAAATGGGTCATCCTCGGCTTTATTGACAAGGGCGGAATGGGCGAGGTCTATCGTGCGCACCAAACCAACTTGAACCGGGATGTTGCGATCAAGGTTGTTTCAAAAGAATGGCTCGCATCCATTGACGAGGATGATGAAGAGGTTGAAACACTGGTCCAGCGATTCAGGCGGGAAGTCCAGGCCATGGCCCAGATTCGCCACCCCAATATCCTGCAGGTTTTCGACCACGATGCCATCACTGTAAAAGTCTGTGATCAGGATACATCCATTGAGTATATTGCCATGGAATACATTCCGGGCGGGTCTCTGAGAGACACCATGTCTGAAGAAGGATTCTATCCGGAAGAGAATCTTATCAAAGCGTGGCTGAAGCGGTATTTTTTCCCTGTACTGGCAGGGGTTATGGCTTTACACGACAACGGCATTGTGCACCGTGATCTCAAGCCTGAAAACGTCCTCATGGATCAGGACACCCCCAAAATAGCTGATTTCGGTCTGGCACGTTCGAGCAGGCTGAAACCGGTCACCCAGTCCATGGATGTGAAGGGTTCACCCCACTACATGTCTCCGGAACATTTTTTCGATTTCAAAAGGGCTGATCAGCGCGCTGATGTATATTCCCTGGGCAAAATGCTTTTTGAAGCGGTCGAAGGCAAGATTACCTCTGGAGTCACACCGTTTAAGCGCGCAGTGCTTGCCAAAGCCGAATCTCCCTTTTTTCAAGAACTGGACCGGATCATTCAAATGGCCACGACCGAGAGCAGAGACGAAAGGACGAAATCGGTTCGAGATCTGCTTGTACAACTTGAACGCGTCATACAGGGGTTAGAATTTCAAAAAAAGACAGAAAAACTGTCTGGACCATCTCTTATCCCCTCTTTTTTTTCAAAACCGAAATGGATATGGGCAGGCATCATTGTCGCAGTGTTATCCGTCTTGTCGATGACGATTTGGCATCTAATGGGTGAGCCCGGTTTGCGGTTGCAAAAAAATGCCACATCGATATCCACCGGTCAACATAAACTCTCATCAAGACCGGAGAACGGGACAAGTACAGACATGGCGGGTGCAAAAGAAGGCTCCTTCGCGTCTGAACACCTTGGAAAACAGAAACTAATTAAAGGTGGCGTGTTTAAAATTCCTGATGCCGCAGAAGGAAAGAATGAACAGTCGGTTCAGGTCGCTCCCTTTTATATGGATGAATTTTTCGTCACAAACCAGCAGTTTGTCGATTTTTTGAATCACAA
>CALGAJ010000198.1 GCA_937951975.1 uncultured Desulfotignum sp. | reverse complement strand
CCGAACCCGATATCATAGGCCCAGCCGTCCCCGCCGAACACCCAGTGGGATTTTTTGGTGAACACGTCTTTTTCGTCATAGATCTCTTTTAAAATGCCGGCGTTCACATCCTTGAGCAGGGTCTTGAGAGCAAACCCGTATTTGCTGGATTCCTGGACATCGTCTTTGCCGGCCAGCCACCCTTCCAGGGCTTCTTTCACCTCCGGGGCCGGACCGGTTTCCAGGGCCTGTGTCATTTTGGCCGCCAGGGTCTTGCGCCGGCTCTGGGTGGCCAGCATCATGCCGTACCCGTATTCCGCCGCATCCTCGAACAACGAGCTGGCCCAGGCCGGCCCCTGTCCGTCCGCATTGGTGCAGTATGGTGTGGAAGGCGCCGACCCCCCCCAGATGGAGGAACATCCCGTAGCATTGGCAATGGTCATTCTCTCGCCGAACAGCTGGGTGATCACCTTGACATACGGGGTTTCCCCGCATCCGGCACACGCACCCGAGAACTCCAGCAAGGGTTGATACATCTGGCTGCCCTTGACGGTTTCTCTTTTGAGGATATCGGTCTTAAAGCATATGCCCGTGGAAAACTGGTGGTTGACGTTCTGTTCATCCACCTGGGTGGACAAATGTTTCATCACCAGGGCCTTGGTTTTGGCCGGACAGATATCCGCGCAGTTGCCGCATCCCTGGCAGTCCAAAGGATTGACCTGGATTCTGAACTGATAGTCTTCCATGCCTTTTCCTTTGCCGTCAATGGTGGCAAAGGATTTGGGGGCGCCTTTCAGTTCTTCGGGTTTGGCCACAACAGGAATGATGGCGGCATGGGGGCACACAAACGCGCACTGGTTGCACTGGATGCAGTTCTCCGGAAGCCATTCCGGCACATTGATGGCCACGCCCCGTTTTTCATATTTCGAGGTCCCCTGCTCGAACACGCCGTCCACGGAGAACGCGGACACCGGGAGGTCATCCCCGCCCTGGGCATTGATCTTGCGCATCACGTTCTCCACGAACGGGGTGGCGGGTTCTGCATGGGTCTCTTCTCTGACCGCATCTTTCCAGGATTCCGGCACATCCACTTTGACCAGGTTGTCCAGGGTCTGGTCCACGGCCTGGATATTCATGTTCACCACGGCATCCCCTTTTTTACCGAACATCACTTTGATATCGTCCTTGAGGAGCTGAATGGCCTGTTCCACGGGCAGCACATTGGACAGCTTGAAAAAACAGGTCTGCATGATCATGTTGATGCGGTTGCCTAAACCGATTTTTTCAGCAATGGCCACGGCATCGATGTTGTAGAAATTGAGTTTTTTGTCAAAAATGGTTTTGCGCACATCCCCGGGAATCTGTTTTTCCATGTCCTTGACGGACCACTGGGAATTGAGCAGAAACGTGCCGCCTTCCTTGATGCCTTTGAGCACATCATAGATCTGCACGTAATTGGATTTATGGCAGGCCACGAAATCCGGATTTTCGATCAGGTAGGTGGACTTAATCTTCACATCCCCGAACCGCAGGTGAGACACGGTCAGGCCGCCGGATTTCTTGGAGTCATAGGCAAAATACCCCTGGGCGTATTTGTCGGTGTTATCCCCGATGATCTTGATGGCGGACTGGTTGGCCCCCACGGTTCCGTCCGACCCCAGCCCCCAGAATTTGGCGGCAATGGTGCCTTCCGGGGCCGGGTCAAATCCTTTGGTCACTTCCAGGGAGGTGTGGGTGACATCATCGTCAATGCCCACAGTGAAATGGTTTTTCGGTGAGATGGCATTCATGTTGTCATACACCGCCTTGATCATGGACGGGTTGAACTCCTTGGAAGACAGCCCGTACCGGCCCCCGATGATTTTCGGGCCTTCCCCGTATTCCATGAACGCGGTGCACACATCCGTGTAAAGCGGTTCGCCGATGGCGCCGGGCTCCTTGGTTCTGTCCAGCACGGTCACGGCTTCCACGGTGGACGGAATGGCCTGCAGGAACGCCTGGGTGTCAAAGGGGCGGTACAGCCGGACCTTGACCAGACCCAGCCGGTGTCCCTGGCTATTGAGGCAGTCAATGGACTCCTCGATGGCTTCACAGGCCGATCCCATGGCCACGATGATATGATCCGCCTGGGGATCTCCCACATAATCAAAGGCATTGTACCGGCGGCCGGTCAGGTCTCCCACCTTTTTCATACAGGCTTTGACGATGGCCGGGACCTTGAGATAATATTTGTTGGCCGCTTCCCGGCCCTGAAAATAGATATCCGGGTTCTGGGCCGTTCCTCTTGTATCCGGATGTTCCGGGTTCACGGCCCTTTTCTTGAACGCCTTGTACGCTTCGAAATTGAACAACGAAGCCATGTCCTCGTACTCGATCATCTCGATCTTCTGAATCTCGTGGGAGGTGCGGAATCCGTCATAAAAATGCATGAACGGCACCCGGGCATCCACGGTGGCCAGATGGGCTACCAGAGCCAGGTCCTGGGCTTCCTGAACCGATGCGGATGCCAGCATGGCAAACCCGGTCTGGCGGGCCGCCATCACATCCTGATGATCCCCGAAAATGGACAGGGCATGGGCGGAAATAGACCGGGCCGTGACATGAAACACCGAAGGCAGCAGTTCGCCCGATATTTTATACATATTGGGAATTTTGAGCAGCAGTCCCTGGGAGGCGGTGAATGTGGTGGTCAAGGCACCGGCGGCCAAAGATCCATGGACGGCACCGGCGGCCCCTGCTTCCGACTGCATCTGTTTGACATCCAGAACCTGGCCGAAAATGTTTTTCCGGCCCTTGGATGCCCAGCCGTCGGCAATTTCCCCCAAAGGACTGGATGGGGTAATGGGATATATGGCTGCCACTTCACTCATGGCGTATGCCACATGGGTTGCAGCAGTGTTTCCGTCAATAGTCTGCATTCGTTTTTTCATCTGTTTCACCTCTTGTGGTTTTTTTGCGAACGTAAAAATCCCGATATAACCTGTTTGTCTTACAATATATAATTAAAATTGTAAATGCCGTATCCATCTATGGCCTGTCCTTTTTCAAGGAAATATGATATAACCGATAAATTGTTTTTTAAAAAAAATTTTAAATAAAAAAAGCAAGTTATATAAAAATAAACCAAGGAGAACATATGGGTTTTTTATCTGCCACCCAATCCATGAGCCGATATCATATTTTAGATACCTTTGATACCGAACCCATGGAGCAGGTTCGCAACGGACTGATTCAGCACGCCATCCCGAAAATGGAGAATGAATACGAAGAAATATCCGCTGGATGGACCCCTTTTGAAAGCCCATACCTGCCTGATTTCAATAAATTTTCTTTTGTTTTCGGCAGCTACTTTCTTTTTTCGATGCGCATTGACAAAAAATCGATTCCAGCCAAACTGGTACACAAACAGATGGCCATTGAAATTGAGAAAAAAAAAGCGGATTCCGGCCGGGATTTCATCTCCAAAAATGAAAAATCGGAGATCAAGGAAACCATCATGGATGTACTGATGCACAAAATGCCGTCCATCCCCAATGTGTACGATGTGCTCTGGGATTATGAAGCAAAAACCCTGTTTTTACTCACCACCCAGAAGGCAGCCAACGAATTTTTTGAAACCCTTTTTTTCAAATCCTTCAATCTGAAACCGGTCCGGTTGTTTCCTTATACCCTGGTTGAAACAAAATCAGGGTTTTCTCCGGCACAAAAAGACCGCATCCTGACGTTGACCCCATTACACTTTTCGAGGTAACCCCATGCTGGATATCTCCACTGCGTACAATAAATACTCATTTTTAGGCAATGAATTTCTCACCTGGCTGTGGTTTATGGTGGAAACCGGGCAGGACATCACACAGGCCATTGAATCCAGGGATCCGGTATCCCTGGACATCGGCAACTCCCTGGTGCTGGAAAACAGCCTGGGAGACAATGCCAGGGAAAAGATCACCATCAAAGGGGACCAGGCCGGACTCGAGGAAGGTACCACGGCCCTGAAAAAAGGGGCCAAGGTCACGGAAATGAATCTGATATGCCAACTGGGCCCGGAAGAGGAATACCATTTCACCCTCAAAGGAGACAGCTTCAATATCACCGGATTGAAAACCCCGGCGGCGGCCGGAGATGGATCTGATGATGAAATCGAGGGCCGGATCATTGAAAAAGCCCTCCTGGGTTTCAGGATCACACAGGTTATTGACACCCTGTTTTTCACCTTTCTGAAACAACGCACGGCAGATGACTGGAAACACAAGGGGTTTGAACAGATGCGCGCCTGGATATACAATGATTAAAAAAATGATGAAAACATGTTCAAAACAGACCGGGTTTTGAACACCTGCGGGTCATGGGTTGAAAACCCGGTCTGTTTCAAGGGATTACCAACCGTATTTTCAACAGTCAATTTTAAAAATATTATTTTGATTACAGATAATTATACTGTTTTAAACATTTGAACACCCCTTATTGTTATTATTATTTTAAAACTATAATCCATAAATAAATAGGTTTCCGATTTATCGTTTGATAAAAGACCTGTTTTGATATAAATATTTCACAAATAATCCCTAAAATATTAAAGAAAGAATAAAAAGGAACCTGAATGAGATTTTCATTTGATAAAAAAGAAGTCTTGGAAATTCTTTCTAAAATCCAGGGCATCACCGGCAGAAAAACCAATTTGTCCATCACATCGGATGTACTGATCAAAGCCATGGAAGACCAGATCATTATCACTGCCAATGATCTGGAAACCGTTTTTACCGGCAACTATGATGCGGCTGTTGAAAAACAAGGCATTATTTCCATCAACGCCAAAAAATTCTTTGAAATCGTCAGAGAATATCCGGACAACACCATTCCGGTGAATGAAGTGGAAAACCGATGGGTGGAAATAGGCAAAGGAGACAGCCTGTTTCACATTGTTTCATCGGATTATGAAAATTTTCCGGAAACACCGGTCATTGAAAATGTGGATTTCATTGAAATCAATGCAAAAGATTTAAGAAAAATGCTGGAATCCGCAGCAGTGATCACCTATGCGGGGGATGAAAAACGCACCTATGTGCTGGGGGCGTTGATTGAAAAAACAGAAAAAAACGATATTCCTTACCTGCGGATGGTGTCTACCGACTCCCGGCGTCTGAACTGTTTTGATGCCAAATATACCGGAGATCTGGTGCTGCCGGATGAGCCGGTTATCATTCCCAAAAAAGGGTTGTCTGAACTGCACAAATTTATCGACAACACATCTGAATCCATCCGGGTGGGGATCAAGGCCAATCATTTTGTATTTCAGCGGGCCAATGAATCCATCATGATCAAACTGCTCAGCGGGGAATATCCCAATTACCCGCCCATTATCCAGACCGATGCCATGACCGGCATGGAAGTGGACCGCAGCATGTTTTACACGCTCATGAAACGGGTTTCCATTCTCACTTCCGAGGATTACAAGAGCGTGATTCTGAATTTCAAAGAAAACGAACTTACGGTCACCATCACCAACCCGGAGATCGGGGAATCCAAAGAACGCATGATGATCGGATATTCAGGGGACGAGATAAAAAGTGCCTTCAACCCCAGATACTTCATGGATGCCTTGAATCTGTTCGACCAGGCCACTGTGGTGGTTTACATAAAGGAAGCAAAAACGCCGTGCATCATCAAAGCCATGGATGATGACAACCTTATCTGTGCCATCATGGCAATGCATATATCATGAAAGAAAACGACGTGACAAAAGAATACAACGCAGGCAGCATCAAAATTCTGGAAGGGCTGGAAGCGGTCAGGAAACGCCCGTCCATGTATATCGGCAATGTGGACATGGAAGGGCTTCACCACCTGGTGTATGAGGTGGTGGACAACAGCATCGATGAAGCCATGGCCGGTCATTGCGACACCATTAATGTGACCATTCACCCGGATATGAGTGTGAGTGTGGAGGACAACGGCCGGGGGATTCCCATTGAGATGCATGAAACCGAGCATGTACCGGCCTGCGAAGTGGTCATGACCAAACTGCATGCCGGCGGCAAGTTTGACAAGGATTCCTACAAAGTATCCGGCGGTCTTCACGGCGTGGGAATTTCCGTGGTCAACGCGTTGTCCAGCCACCTGGAAATGGAAGTCTATAAAAAAGGAAAGATCTATCATCAGACCTATTCCCGGGGTCACAAGGTCACGGAACTGACCGTCAAGGGCGACACCGTGAAAAAAGGGACCAAGATCCGGTTCACGCCGGATTTCACGGTCATGAACGAAAATGAGTTCGACTATGAAACTTTGTCCCGCCGCATGCGGGAACTGGCCTTTCTGAACAAAGGGGTCCGGATCATTATCGAAGATGAGCGGTCCGCCCAGAAGGATGATTTTTTCTATGAAGGCGGGATCGTGTCGTTTGTGGAGTATCTGAACCGCTCCTGCACGCCTTTGCATGATCCCATCCACATCGAGGGGGACAAAAAGGATGTGCAGGTGGAGGTGGCCATTCAGTACAATGACACGTTCAAGGAAAAACTGTATTCCTATGCCAACAACATCCGCACCATCGAGGGCGGATTCCATGTGTCCGGGTTCAAGGCGGCCATGACCCGCACGGTAAATGCATATATCGTCGTGGCAAAGAATCTGCCCAAAAACATGCAGAATATCAAGCTGTCCGGTGATGACATGAGAGAAGGCCTGGCTGTGATCATTTCCGTGAAGATCATGGAACCCCAGTTCGAAGGCCAGACCAAGACCAAACTGGGCAACAACGAAGGCAAAGGCATTGTGGAATCGTTGCTCAACGAGAAACTGGCCTGGTTTCTGGAAGAAAACCCCACCGTGGCCAGACAGATCATCTCCAAGGCCGTGGATGCAGCCAGGGCCAGGGATGCGGCCAAACGGGCCAGAGAGCTGGCCCGCAAAAAAGGGACCCTCATGGATTCCACCCTGCCGGGCAAGCTGGCGGAATGCCAGTTTGCGGATCCGGCGGAAAGAGAACTGTTCCTGGTGGAGGGAGATTCCGCCGGCGGGTCGGCCAAACAGGGAAGAGACCGCCGTTTTCAGGCCATCCTTCCCTTGAAAGGCAAGATTCTGAATGTGGAAAAGGCCCGGTTCGACAAGATCCTTCGCAGCGATGAGATCAAGAACATCATCACGGTGCTGGGTACGGGCGCCGGCAGGGAAGAGTATGATGTGGACAAAATCCGGTATCACAAAGTGGTGATCATGACCGATGCCGATGTGGACGGCTCTCATATCCGGACCCTTTTGCTCACCTTTTTTTACCGGCAGATGCCGGAAATGATCGCAAAGGGATACCTGTACATTGCCCAGCCGCCGCTGTTCCGGGTGGGTTCCAGAAAAAGCGGTCTGTATCTGAAAAACGAGGAGGAATATTCCCTGTACCTGATTCAGCGCATCGCCTCTCAAAAGGATCTGTACATCGACAACCGGACCGACCCCATTTCTGAGGAACAGTTCCAGCAGTTCATGCAGAACATGACCTGGTATTTCAATGCGGTGTCCTTGCTTAGAAAGCGGGATTTTGACACCAAAATGCTGCTCAACGTGATTCATCACGGGGTCAGGGACAAG
>CALGAJ010000197.1 GCA_937951975.1 uncultured Desulfotignum sp. | reverse complement strand
TTTTTTCGTTCTCGGGTTTTTTTGTACTTCTTTTTCTGGTCATCGGGTCGGTCTATTTTGCGACCGTGGCAGTGGATTACCAGTGGCGCTGGTTCAAAGTGCCGCAATATTTCATGTACCAGCCCGATATTACTGTGTATGCAGACGGGTTTGGAGAAATCAAATCCATTGCACCCAACAAAGATAAAATCGATCTGACAGTGACCACGGACTCCGGTGACACCACCTATACGGTTCCCAAAGGATCGTTTGACTGGGTTGAAGGAGACTTGTTGTCCCCGGGTGACATGATTGCCACCTATCAAGGGAGCATGCAGCCCGGTATTATGGCCAAAGGCCTGTGGGTCACGCTCAAGATTTCTTTTATTTCAACGATTTTCGGCATCTTGCTGGGTATTGTCGGCGGGGTGGCCCGGGTGTCGGACACCCCGGTCCTCAAGTGGTCGGCCATCACCTATGTGGAAATCATCCGGGGGTCCCCGTTGCTGGTACAGATCATGATCTTTTATTTTGTGATCGGAACCACCATGAACAAGATCCTGCTCATGAACGGGATTCCCAAGCTCGACCCGCAATGGTACGGGGTGATGGCCCTGTCCATTTTTACCGGGGCCTATGTGGTGGAGATTGTCCGGGCGGGCATCGAAGCCATTCATCCGGGACAGGTGGAAGCAGCCAGGTCGTCAGGCATGACCTATTTTCAGTGCATGTTTCATATCATCCTGCCCCAGGCGTTGAAAACCATTCTGCCGCCTTTGGCCGGTCAGTTCATCAACCTGATCAAGGACTCTTCCCTGCTGGGCATGATTTCCATCCGGGAGTTGACCAAGGCCACGCGCGAAGGCATCACCACCAGTCTTCAGACGTTTGAATTGTGGATCATGTGTGCCATTCTTTATCTGATGATGACCTTTACACTTTCCATGTTTGTCCAGTATCTGGAAAGGAGGACCGCCACCAAATGATAGACGTCAAGCATATTTACAAGACATTTTATGTGCCCCATGAGGTCAAGGCCCTGGTGGATGTGTCCAATACCATCGAGGCCGGGGAAGTGGTGGTGGTGATCGGACCGTCCGGTTCCGGAAAAAGTACGTTCCTGCGGTGTCTGAACCGCCTGGAGACTGCGGACCACGGACAGATCCTGGTGGACGGGGTGGATATTTTCGATCCCAAAACCAATATCAACCGGGTCCGGGCCGAGATGGGAATGGTGTTCCAGTCGTTCAACCTGTATCCCCATCTGACGGTCAAGGGGAATCTGACCCTGGCACAGAAACTGGTGAGAAACCGCTCTAAAAAAGAGCGGGATGAAAAAGCCATGATGCTGCTGGAAAAGGTGGGCATTGCCAACAAAGCCAAGGCATGGCCGTCCAATCTGTCCGGGGGCCAGCAGCAGCGGGTGGCCATTGCCAGAGCCCTGGCAATGGACCCCAAGATCATGCTGTTTGACGAACCCACATCAGCCCTGGATCCGGAAATGATCGGTGAAGTGCTGGACGTCATGAAGACCCTGGCCAAAGAAGGCATGACCATGGTGTGTGTCACCCATGAAATGGGGTTTGCCAGGGAAGTGGGGGACCGGGTGATTTTCATGGACGAAGGTATGATTGTGGAGGAAGGCACGCCCGAGCATTTTTTCAAAAATCCCATCCATGACCGGACCAAGCTGTTTTTGAAACAGATTCTTTAATCGATTGATTCCAGTTTGAAATCCTGAGCCCACCGGGCAAACCGGCGGGCATGGGACGGATCGACGGCAGTCAGGTCCGCTATAACCTGCGGCACGGTTCTGGGCCGGTGCCGGGCCGGGCCGGTTTTGGAAAAAAATTTGTCTGCACAGCAGATGATTTTTTCTGCCAGGGTTACCGGCACCATATCCCGCCGGGGCAGGGGTAATTTATGGCGGTGAATGGTATCCAGGCTGATGCCGGCCCCGGTGTGCCGCTCAGCCACCTGGCCGTAAGCCGGATCCAGTCCTTCACTGTCCAGCAGTTCCCGGCCCAGATATCCATGACATACATAGGGCGCATCTCCGGAGCAGCCGAGTTTCGGGGAATCGGTCAAAAAGATGCCGATGTCATGGAGCAGTGCGGCTTGTTCGATAAACAAAAGATCCAGATCCGGATCCGCCAGGGTCCGGGCGATTTCCAGGCTTTTTTCTGCCACCTGACGGCTGTGATCCACCAGGATGCGGTTCAGTTCGGATCCGGATGGGTAGTATTTGTCTATGATGGCCATGGGGTCCATGGTCAGGACATCAATACGCCTTCAATGAGTTCGTCCAGATCCCCGTCCAGGACCCGGTCCACATCCCCGATCTCATGATCGGTGCGGTGGTCCTTGATCATGCGGTAGGGATGCAGCACATAGGACCGGATCTGGCTGCCCCAGGCGATGTCGTCCTTGCCGTCGTGCAGCGACTGCATCTTCTGATCCTGCTTTTGTTTTTCCTGCTGGTAGAGCCGGGATTTAAGCACCTTCATGGCGATCTCCTTGTTCCGGTGCTGGGACGGCTCCTGCTGGCACTGGACCACGGTCCCGGAGGGCAGATGGGTGATGCGCACCGCTGAACTGGTCTTGTTCACGTGCTGGCCCCCGGCCCCGGATGCCCGGAATACATCGATGCGCAGATCCTTGTCTTCAATATCGATCTGAATGTCATCTTTGATGTCCGGATACACAAATACCGAAGCAAACGAGGTGTGGCGCTTGCCTCCGGCATTGAACGGGGAGATGCGCACCAGCCGGTGGACTCCGGATTCCACTTTCATGAACCCGAAACAGTTTTTTCCCGCTACTTTGAAGGTGACTCCTTTGATGCCGGCCTCGTCTCCGGGCTGCAAGTCGATCAGGGTCATTTTATACCCTTTTTTATCGATCCACCGGGAATACATGCGGAACAGTATTTCAGCCCAGTCCTGGGAATCGGTCCCTCCTGCACCGGCATTGATGGACACCAGGGCGTCTCTGGCATCGTCTTCATGATCCAGGGTGATGTCCAGGGAAAACTGTTTGATTTTCCTGGCGATTTCGGCCAGTTGCCGGGCCACGTCCGCTTCCGCGTCCTTGTCTTCTTCCTCATGGGCCATTTCCAGCAGCATTCGGGCGTCTTCAATTTCATTGCCAAGATGGTTGCAATGGTCGATCAGATCGGAAAGTCGGGTCTGCTCCTTGAGCATTTCAGTGGCTTTGTCCGGATCATCCCAGAAATCGGGCCGGGCACTGATGAATTCCAGTTCTTTTAATCGTTTTTCCTTGACCGGCAGGTCAAAGATACTCCTTGAGGCGGTCGGCTTTGGCGGTTAATGCGGACAGAGTTTGTTTCAAATCGGTATTCATGGCTGATATCTCCTTTTCATATATTGACAGGTTTTTACCACAAAACCCGGGATGATTGCAATAACACAGATGAGGATGAACAGGTCTCCGAAACGGGTGTAAATGCTCAGGGACGTGATGGTCGGGACCGTCTGCACGATGACGGCATCGGTAAAAATACGGGTGGATTGAAGCACCCGCCCGGTGGGGTCGATGAATCCGGAAATCCCGGTGTTGGCGGCCCGGGCCACGCTCCGGCGGTTTTCCACGGCCCGGAGCACGGCAATGGAAAAATGCTGGGCCGCAGCGGATGTGTGTCCGAACCAGGCATCGTTGGTCACCGTAGTCAACAGATCCGCCCGGTTTTGGACGAATGCGCGGGAAATGTCCGGAAACAGGATCTCAAAACAGATCAATACCCCGGTGTGATGATTTTTGAACGCCAGGGGAATGAATGCCGGCGCGCCTCTGGAAAAATTCCCGGCTTCCGCCGTCAGCTTTTCAATGAAAAACAGCAGGTCCTGGAACGGCACATATTCACCGAACGGCACCAGATGGGTTTTATCATAAAGCCCTCTGGGCAAAGCCAGGCGATCGAGCATCATCACCCGGTTGAAATATCGGACCGGATCATGGGTTGTGTCCACGGCCGGGGTGCCGATGAGAAAATGGGTGCCGGCCTGCCGGATATACCGGTCCACCTGATTGGAAAGTGCGGTGTCATACCCGTAATAAAACGGCAGCGCGGTTTCCGGCCAGATGATCAGGTCCGGCTGAAGTTCGGCCGCCTCAAGGGACAAGGCCCCGTATTTGTCTATGGTGGCCAGGCGAAACGCCGTGTCCCATTTCATGTCCTGCCGGATGTTTCCCTGGAGGATGGCCAGGCGGGTGTCCGGAGCCCGGTCCATTTCTTTGTGTATATCGGCAATTCGATACACGGAATATCCATACACCCCGGCCAGAATCATACCGGTGTAGCCGGCGCTGATGACCACCGGGACCCATGCGGTCAAATACCCGGTTCGCCGGCGTGTCATAAGATATCGCCATATCTGGGCAATCACGGCACTGCACAGGACCAGCAGAAAAGAGATGCCCAGCACCCCCGTCATATCCGCGATCTGGACAATCCACCGGTTTTCCGCCTGGCTGTAGCCTAAAATGCCCCAGGGAAAACCGGTGAACAGCCAGGTCCGCACCCATTCCAGCCCGGTCCAGAGGACGGCCGCAGCCAGCGGCATCAACAGGGGGGGCGGGGCCAGTTTTTTGAGGCCAAAGGCAAACAAAGCCGGATACACAGACAGATACAGGCACAGAAGAATCAGCGCGGACACCGACAAAACCGGATGTAATCCGCCGAAGGTGCACAATGTGGGCACAATCCAGTAAATCAGGGAGGCAAAATGGATGAATCCCGCGATAAATCCGGCGGCAAATCCCTGCCGGGCCGTCAGGGGCGTCAAACAAACCATTAGGGGAACCAGGGCAATGAACCCCAGATAGTACAGATGCGCGTCCGGAAAGCTCAGAGTGAGCAGCAGGCCGCTCACCATGGCGGGAAAATAAACACAGAAAAAAGACATGGATCTTAAATCAAACCGCCGTTGACACCGATCACCTGACCGTTGACATAACCGGCTTCTGCTGAGCACAGAAAACAGACCACGGCCGCCACATCGTCAGGCTGACCCAGCCGGCCGGCCGGGATCTCTTTTTTTATTTTTTCCAGATCCATGCCTGCCAGCATGTCGGTTTCAATAAATCCCGGGGCCACGGCATTCACCGTAATGCCCCGGCTGCCGATCTCTTTTGCCAGCGCCCGGGTGGCCCCGATGATTCCCGCCTTGGCAGCACTGTAGTTGACCTGGCCGGCATTGCCTGCCTGACCGGCGGCGGAGCTGATATTGATGATCCGGCCGGAACGCTGCTTGAGCATCTGGCGGACCGCCGGTCGGGTCAAATGATAAAATCCGTTCAAATGGGTGTCCATCACCCTTTCCCAGGCCGGTTTCTTCATCATGGCAAACAACCGGTCCTCCCGGATCCCGGCATTATTCACCAGGATGTCCAGGCGGCCGCGCTGTTCAATAATGGCGGCAACGGCTGTGTCACATTCGGTCTGACGGGTGACGTCAAACCGGAGCAGGGCCCCCTGGCCGTTTCGGTTCTGGATCTCATCCAGAGCGTTTTGGGCGGCCGCCTCATTGGACCGGAAACCGAGATAGACAAACATGCCCCGGCCGGCCATCCGCCGGGCGATGGCCCGGCCGATGCCCCGGGATGCCCCGGTGATAAGCGCGGTGTGTTGGAGCGGTGTGTTCATGCCTGTGAAATATCACCCATGGATGGGGATTTCAAGACCCGGGTATGGGAATATTTTTATTGCGCTTTACAATTTTAAGGCTGGATGATATCGTAAACAATGGTCATACGATCATTTGAACACCCTCTGCAGGAGCTTTTTATGGCACAGATAGAAATTCGTTTCGGCAGCAACCTTGGTACATACGATACCGATGAGAAATCCTTTCAAGACATGTTTCAGTCCGTAAATCCCATGTTCTGTTTTTCAAAACGGATCTGGAAACCCCAGATGGACATTTTTGAGACCCAGAATCAGATCATTATTCAGGCGGAGATCGCCGGGGTGCAAAAAGAGGATATTGTTATCGAAGTCAGCAGCAAAGCCGTCAAAATTTCCGGAATCAGAAAAAGCACCCGGCTGGATCCTGCTGCCACGTATCGGCTGGCTGAAATTCAGTTCGGTCAGTTCGAACGGGTGCTGTGTCTTCCGTGTATGATCGATGTGGAAAATGTGTCTGCGGTTTTTAACAACGGATTTCTCCAACTGACCCTGGGTAAATTATTTTCCGAGAATATTAAACCGGCGCATGATCTGTCCATGGATTTTATCTAGCACTTCTGTTCATTCTCAAAGGATAATACATGGATGACATCAGACATTCAGCCTCTGCCATCTCCACCAATGATATTCCCGGTACGATCCCCATCCTTCCCATTGTGGACACCAATCTGTTTCCCAAAATGGTGCTGCCCCTGGTATTGATCCAGAAAGAGGCCATTGATCTGATCGATGAAGCCATGGCCGGATCCCGGATGCTGGGTTTGATCCTTTCCAGAAAACCGGACCCGGGATCCAAACACCGGGCCGAGGACCTGTTTCGCATTGGTACCGTGGCCATGATCCTGAAAATGTCCAAAATGGAAGATGAAAAAGCCCAGTTGCTGATCCAGGGGCTGAGCCGGTTCAAGACCGTGCAGTTTTTACAGGGCAAGCCCTATCTCCAGGCGGAAATCGAGGTGCTGGCCTGCAAAAACCAGGACCGGAGTATGGAAAACCGGGCCCTCATGGCCAATATTGCCGAGCAGTATGAAAAAATCGTCAGCCTGTCTCCCGGCCTGCCGGCAGAGATGGCCCATATGATCAAATCTTTGAAAGAACCCAATGTGCTGGCGGATATGGTCGCATCCTCCATCAACGCGCCGGTGGAAGAAAAGCAGAAAGTCCTGGAAATGCTCAATGTCAACCAGCGGTTGAAAAAAGTCACCCGCCTGGTCAACGATCAGCTGGAAATCCTGGAAATGGGATTCCGGATTCAGAATCAGGTCAAAGAAGACATGGACAAACAGCAGCGGGAATATTATCTGAGGCGGCAGCTCAAAGCCATCCGGGAGGAACTGGGAGAAACCGACAGCGAAAGCGTGGAAATCCGTGAATACCGGGCATTGATCCAGGAAAGCCGCCTGCCGGAAGAAGCGGAAAAAGAAGCCCTTAGAGAACTGCAGCGTCTGTCCCGCATGAATCCCTCGTCATCGGAATATGTGGTGGCTTCCACCTATCTGGACTGGCTCACCAGCCTGCCCTGGCACGAAGCATCCCGGGATGTTCTGGATATCAAGTCGGCCCGGCGCATCTTGAACCAGGACCATTATGGACTGGAAACCCCTAAAAAACGGATCCTTGAATTTCTGGCGGTCCGGAAACTCAAGAAAAATTCCAAAGGCCCGATTCTGTGCTTCACCGGTCCCCCGGGCACCGGAAAAACATCCCTGGGCCGGTCCATTGCCAGGGCTCTGGGAAGGGAATTTGTCCGGATTTCTTTGGGTGGGGTCCGGGATGAGGCTGAGATCCGGGGGCACCGCAGAACCTATGTGGGAGCCCTGCCCGGTCGTATCATCCAGAATATCCGGAAAGCCGGGAAAAAAAATCCCGTGTTCATGCTCGATGAAATCGACAAGCTGGATTCTTCCTATCGGGGAGATCCGTCCTCGGCCCTGCTGGAAGTCCTGGACCCGGAACAGAATGATTCGTTCACCGATCACTATCTGGATGTGGCATTTGACCTGTCCGATGTCATGTTTCTGACCACCGCCAATGTGATGCATACCATTCCCGCACCATTGCGGGACCGCATGGAAGTGCTGGAACTCAACGGGTACACCGAAGATGAGAAACACAAAATCGCCACCCGGTACCTGATCCCCAGGCAGCGTGAGGCCCATGGACTGACCGCCGGACAGATCCGGTTCACGCCCGGGGCCGTTAAAAAAATTATTTCCGGGTATACCCGGGAATCGGGCCTGCGGAATCTGGAACGCCGGATCGGCACGATCTGCCGGGGAGTGGCCACAAAAATCGCTGAAGCCCAGGCTGTTCAACTGGTGATCCGCCAGGATGACCTGCATGAATATCTGGGGCCGGTGCAGTATTTCCCGGATCTGGCCCTGCGCATTCACACCCCCGGTGTGGTGGTGGGTCTGGCATGGACCCCGGTAGGCGGAGAAATTCTGTTTGTGGAAGCCGTGGCCATGAAAGGGGGCAAGGAACTGACCCTGACCGGCCAGCTGGGAGAAGTGATGAAGGAATCCGCTGCTACGGCGTTGAGTTTTATCCGGTCCCATGCGGATAAACTGGGGGTGGAAGACGCTTTTTTTGATACCCATGATATTCATGTGCATGTACCGGCCGGATCCATTCCCAAGGACGGACCTTCTGCCGGGGTCACCCTGCTGGTGGCGCTGGTGTCTCTGGTCACGGGCCGGAAAGTGCGGCCCCGCATGGCCATGACCGGTGAAATCACCCTCAGGGGAGAAGTGCTGCCCGTGGGCGGGATCAAGGAAAAAATCATTGCGGCCCACCGGGCCGGTGTCAAATCGGTGATTCTTCCTTTGTGGAATCAAAAAGACATGGAAGATGTGCCCCGGCATATCCAGGATCAGATGAATTTTACGTTTACCGACAAAATGGAAGACATTATTTTACATGCCTTTGACTCATGAAACAAAATATTCCCGGATGCAGCGTATGGGCATCCGGCTGTTGTGCCTTTGTCTGTTCTGTGCCGTAAGTGCCGGATGTGCCAAATCCATTGATCCGGGCATGCCGGACAAGCGCCCTGCACCGGCTTCCCGAAAAGATTCAGGGAAAATGCCTGCCACCCAGCGGCCCTATAAAGTTCTGGGCAAGCATTATACCCCCATTGCCAGTGCCCATGGGTTTTCCGAAACCGGCATCGCCTCCTGGTACGGTAAGAAATTTCACGGCCGGAAAACCGCCAATGGTGAAACCTATGACATGTATGCCATGACCGCGGCCCATAAAACCCTGCCCATGAACACCTGGGTGGAAGTGAACAATCTGGACAATAACCGGAAAATCAAAGTACGCATCAATGACCGGGGACCGTTTGTCACGGGCCGGATCATTGATCTGTCCTACACCGGGGCCAGAAAAATAGGTATGACGGGTCCGGGAACCGCCCGGGTCCGGGTGACCGCTCTGGGAGCCGCCACCCAGTATGCCGAAAAAGAGCCGGTGGCGTTCAAGGAACTGGACTACTGGACCGGCAATTTTACGGTGCAGGTGGGGGCGTTCCAGGAAAAAGCCAATGCCGACCGGTACAGGGAAAAATTGTCCAAATCCTATATCAATGCACATATCATGGTGCATGAGGATTACCGGGGCCGGTTCTACCGGGTCCGCATCGGCCGGTTTTCCAGCCTCAAAGATGCGGAACGGTTCAGAGACACCCTTCTGAAAAAGAATGCATTTTCCCAGGCCTTTGCCGTGGCGGAGTAGCCTTATGGCAGCCGTGGTATTTCTGGACCGGGACGGGGTGATCAATCAGGATTCCCCGGCATATATCAAGCACCCGTCTGAATTTCATTTCATCCCGGGCAGCCGCCGGGCCATTGCACGGCTGAACCGGTATGGATTCGACATCATTGTCATCACCAACCAGTCTGTTATCGGCAGAAACATGGTCACCCGGCAGACCCTGGATTTGATTTTTGATAAAATGCGCCAGGGCGTTGAAGCCGCCGGGGGCCGGATCCTGGATGTTTTTTT
>CALGAJ010000196.1 GCA_937951975.1 uncultured Desulfotignum sp. | reverse complement strand
CGGCTATTTTTTACTGACCGCCAGGATCCCGCCGGCACAAAACAGAATCACGGCCGTTACCCGGTTCTGGACCCGGGCCAGGTTCCGCTGCCGCAGCCATTTAAACACCCTTGCCCCGAACAGGGCATAGGCCATGGCGCTGCTGCCCTGGATGACAAAAAAACTGGCCGCCAGGATCAGGAAATGGGCTGTATAATGAGCCGGGTGGATAAACTGGGGAAACAGCACCGTGAACACCAGCACGGACTTGGGGTTGGACATGCCCGTGGCAAATCCTAAGGAAAACTGTTTGACCGGCGAGACGGGCAGGCTGGTGTGGGTCATCTCCATATCCCGGATAGACTGACGCCAGTTTTTGACCCCCAGCAAAATCAGGTAGATGACCCCCACCCACTTGATGGTGTTGAATACCACCGTGGAGTTCTGGACAATCACCCCGAGCCCCAGGTACACCACCACCATCTGGACCATATAGGCGGCCGATCCGCCGAAAATACCCGGCAGGGTCCGGTAAAACCCGTGCTTCACGCTGGAAGACATGGAAAACATGGTCATGGGCCCCGGCGTATAGGCAATGGCCGTCATCATCACAAAAAAAGTAAACCAGTTACTTACCGGCATCATCGATCCATATCTTGAAAAAAATTCACCTGAAACTTCTGCCGGATCCTCTCGATGGTCGGCCGGTCCGGTTTGAACGGGATATCCGGGATTTGCGGCTCGGGCAGAACATGGGTTTCGAAAAAGGGGGTCTCCCTGAGTTTCATGTTATAGGCCAGGACCATCAGGGTTTCCAGGTTCACCACGTCTTCGATATTATAGGCCAGCAGGGTTTCAAGGGCCTTGATATTTCCGGTCTGCTCAAACTCCTGCCACAGCAGGACCGCAAAAAACCCGTCCACCCCGTCCAGATCCCCCCGGTCCAGACCCAGGGCTTTTTCGCACCGTTTCAGCCCGCCGCCGTACCCCAGGCTTTTGAGCACATACCGCAGATCGATGTGCGCGTGGCTCATCTGAATGCCGAAATATTTCTCGATAAACGGCACATCAAAGGTTTTGCCGTTGTAGGTGACGATCACGTTGTACCGGCCGATGTCATCCATGAACGTATCCAGGTTTTGACCCTGGACATAATACCTGATGGATCTGCCGTCATACAGGGCAATGGTGGTGATTTCAGACCCGAACACATCCAAGCCCGTGGTTTCAATATCCATGAACGCGGTGGTTTTCCTGAACTGCGGAAAAAACCGCCAGTGTTCCCCGGCCGGCAGGAGGTCCGCAAAGTAGGCCGGGTTGTTTTTGTCCAGGTGCTCACACGATTCCGCCATGCCCGCGGCAATGCGCATCAGACTTCTGGCTGAAATATCACGGGCTTCGGCGGAATCCACCTGGTGCCAGCCCAGCAGCCCCGCCGTCCACAGCCGTTGCTCCGTGACTGCCCCGATCCCCGGTATATGAAGAAATGAATTGGTCAGCATGTCTCTCACCTTTCGCATTTTAAAATCAGGGAGCAGTATAACAGATTGATCGTATCCGGCAATCATGTTATTTCATGAGAAAAAATCAAAGGAGGGAGCATGAAGCCCAAAGGCCCATGGATTCACCGGTTTTCGATTCGACTGTTCACTTTGTTTCTGGCGGTATTGGTATACTGGATCCTGGGATTTCTGGTCCAGGACATCGAATCCATTCCAGGGCCGTCATATGATGACATCGAACAGCAATACATCGATCCGGGCCTGGTGGAAAAACAGAAAACCCTGGCCGCCGACATTGCCGAGGCAGACCGGGCCATTGCCGGCAAGCGCGAGGAGATGCAGATCATCAGCGACAGCACCCGCAATCTCCAGAGCACCATCAGCCAGCTGATCGAACTCCAGAAACTCACGGTCCAGAAATCGGTTTCCCTGCCGGAAACGGATCAGACCAACCTGTCTGACAGCCTGGCCCGGTTTCTCGACAACCAGACCCGGTACCAGGCTTTAAACACGGAACTCTCCCGCCTCACCGACCAAAAACAGGCCCTGGCCGCTGAAAAAAGGCAGGTGGACCAGCGAATCCAGCAACAGAAAAAGCCGGCCCAGGAAGAATTTCAGCGCCTCATAGAAAAACACCGCCTGCGCCTGGCCATCTACCAGCTGCTCATTCTCATCCCGCTGCTGGCCATCGGCGCGTTTCTGTTGGTCAAAAAGCGCGGCAGCCTCTACTACCCCCTGTTTCTGGGATTCGGGACCGCGGTCCTGATCAAGGTATCTCTGGTGCTGCACGCCTATTTTCCGTCCCGGTATCTGAAATATTTTCTGGTGGCCGGGCTTTTGGTAGTCGTTGTCCGGCTCCTGATCTACTTTATCCGGGCCGTGGCGTTCCCCAAATCCCGGTGGCTGATCCGCCAGTACCGTGATGCGTATGAACGTTTCCTGTGCCCGGTGTGTGAATATCCCATCCGCACCGGCCCCAGAAAATACCTGTTCTGGACCCGGCGGACCATCAACAAGCTGGTGGTTCCGGGAGAGCCGGAAGATGAAAAACCCTATGCCTGCCCCGCCTGCGGCACCGTGCTGTTCGAAAAATGCAGCACCTGCGGCCGTATCCGCCATGCCCTGCTGCCCCACTGCCAGCACTGCAACGCGCATAAGAAAATCACAGAGAATGTCGAAAAGGGGTTGTCCGATATCCCTTGAAAATCATACCATTGACATCACCCCCGTATTTTATTATAGATTAATTAGAAATACGGGGGTGATTTATTATGATGTACCGTTCAGCAGAAGCCTATCTCGAAACTTGGATTAACAAAGCAAACCGAAAACCGCTGGTCGTCAGAGGTGCCCGTCAGGTCGGAAAATCCACTCTAGTCAGGCTATTTGCCCGGAAAAACAAAAAAACCCTGATAGAAATCAATCTGGAACGGCATCTGTTTCTGGATGACATTTTCAAAACCCTTGACACAGGTACAGCTTTAAGAGAAATCGAAGCATTGACCGGCATCCCGGTTACGTCCCCCGGTGCCATCCTTTTTCTTGACGAGATTCAATCGACACCGCACGCGCTCCAGCTTCTGCGCTATCTGTATGAAGAAAAAAAAGAATTGCCCGTCATTGCCGCAGGGTCACTTATGGAATTCACCCTTGCGGATCATTCATTTCCAATGCCGGTCGGACGTATCGAATACATGCATCTGGGTCCCATGACGTTCACGGAGTTCCTCCTGGCAGCTGAGCCGACCTTAACCCGATATGTAGAGGAATTTTCCATGGCATCCTCATTACCGGCGGCGGCCCATGAAAAACTCAAAAAAGCCCAGCGCAAATATGTGTTTACAGGCGGCATGCCGGAAGCAGTGCGGGTATGGTGTGAAAGCGGCTCCCTCAAAGATGTGGGAGATGTTCACCGGTCCATCTCGGAAACGTATGAAGATGATTTTTCCAAATATGCCCAATCCCGTCAGCTGGCACTTATGCAGAGAGTTTTCAGGACGATCCCGAGGATGGTTGGAAACAAAGTAAAATACAGCAATATCTCCCGGGAGCATCCCTCCGGAAAAATAAAGGAGATCCTCGATCTCCTGTCAAAAGCAAGAATCTGTCACAAAATTCATCACAGCCATTGTTCCGGCCTTCCGTTGAACTCAGACATCAAAGACACGGTTTACAAATTGCTGTTCATGGATATCGGACTGATGAACCATATCTGCGGCAATGACTGGACCTATCTGCAATCCTTTCCTGACCGTGATCTTGTCAATGAAGGCGCCATTGCCGAACAGTTCATCGGCCAGCACCTTTTGACAGCTCAGAACAGTTCACCATCACTGCACTACTGGGTCAGACAGGCCAGAACAGCCAATGCGGAAATCGACTATGTCATTTCCCACGGCCCGTTGATCATTCCCATTGAAGTCAAATCAGGAAAAAGCGGATCATTGAAATCACTGCACCAGTTTGTCACGAAAAAAAACATCTCCCTGGCTGTCAGGTTTGACCTGAATCCCCCGGGGTTCCAGAAAACCGCCCACCGGATCAGCACGGAAAACAGCATTGAAACGGCCGACTATTCCCTGCTTTCCCTGCCTTTATACCTGGTGGAAGCACTGCCGAAGGTGTTGGATGAACTCCGGGAACAAGCCTCATGCAAGGCTCAGTAACATTACAATCTGTGCCGGAGTCTCTGGGTGGACCCTGTGACCTATTTCCACCGGAGCCGATCACCGGCTGTTTGATTCCGCGTCCTGGTACAGGTGTGTGGACAGCACGTCATTGTGCCGCACCATGCCCAGCATGCCGCCCACAGAAGAGCCGGCAGCCACGCCCACGGCCAGGTAACCGGTGACCCGGGGAATCCCTAAAGAGGCACTGATCCGGCCGGCACCCAGGGCCAGCAGATACAGAATTCCCAGAGACAGCAGCACAGGCAGCA
>CALGAJ010000195.1 GCA_937951975.1 uncultured Desulfotignum sp. | reverse complement strand
CCGATCTCCACAGGTTGTAAGGCTTGTCGACCCGCTGCATCAGACGGCCCCCCTCTTTTTCCGCGATCTCCTGTATCAATCTGCCGCGCATCTGTTCAAATGCATCCAAGGCATTTTGATTGATCGATTCCTGGTCGGACAGGACGTCGAGAATGGCCTTGAGAATGGTCTGCTTTTTTTCCAGCACCGACTGGTATTCCCGGTACTCTTTGGTGATGTCGGATTCTTGATCGACCAGATGGGCGGCTTCGCCTCGCGCCTGATCCAGCATGGCGGCCCGGTCCGTGGTGGAAACCAGAAGCTGGCGAAATTTATCTGACCGCTGTCGGATGTCTTGAAGCCGGGTCTGAATCAGGGACAGGGACAAATCGATCTCTTCCACGCCATTTTCAAGCTCGGAAATCCCGATGCCTGACATGATGACCAGGTTCTTCAAAAAAGTCATCCGGGTCTGATAAATCTTGCTCTGGCGCTCATCTTCTTCCAGATTCCGGGTTTCAGCCGCCAGTTCCGACTCAAGCCCGGCAATATCTTTTTGCGTCTGTTCCATGGCCTGCGAGAACTGGGCTTCCAGCTGCTGGACACCGGAGGCGGCGCCGGCATTTTTTTCAGCCTCTGCCGCAGCCATGATCCCGCCCGGCATGAAAAAAAGAAGACCGGCCAGAATCACCGATAGGATGGACAGATATCTCATATATAAATACGCTTTGTCAGTCCGCCGGTTCAATGATCCCCCTCCTGTCTTCCAGCAGCCGGGCGCCCTGCCGGGCCTCGATGGCCAGCCGGTCCCGGTTTTTCTGAATCTCGGACTGCTGCTCGATGATGGCGATTTTTGTTTTATAGGACAGCACTGCTTTGACAATGATATAAATGCCGCCCACCAGAACCAGACCCAGCAGCACCCACTTGAGCTGTGCCAGGGTCTGGAGACTGATTCTGCCGATATATACCAGAAGGTCCGGCACCATCCAGAAAAGAAAGGCCCCGACAATCACCGTGGCTCCCAGGGAATAGATGTTCAGCCGGCCCAGGGTTGAAAACAGCTTTTCAAACCGGGTTTCCTCAAAATAAAATTCCCGGGGGTCCCCATCTCTTTTTTCCGATGATTTCTTTTTTGAAAGAAACACATCTTCAAACACCCGGACCACAAATGCGACAAACAGGATCAGCAGCAACGGCACACAGATGGACAAGGCGATCCAGGTGCGGGTGGGGAACGGTTTTTCCACCCGCACCCGGGACACGGTAAATCCTTCCGCCTTGAAATTTTCAATGCCGGACACCCGCCTGAATTCAGCCAGGGCATCGGCATTGTAGACATCTTCATACACAACCGCCTGCCCGGGATCATACACGGTGACCCGGGTGTGGTTGGCGGCCGTCACCATACAGGCCACCAGAATGCCGAACTCGATCATGGCAAATACCGCGATGATATAAAACAATCCGGGAACCCGGTTTTCAACCAGTTTCCGCAGTTTCTTTTCACTCATGGAATCCACTCATCCTTAGTTTTATCAAATAGTCCGGCTATTTTCCCATATTCCGGTTTGATTTGAAAGCCTGTTTTTATCTGTTGAATTCACGGGGAAATGGTGCTATTAGGTTCCGTTTCTTATCAGGTTAAATCCAACAATACAACCGGCAACAGGAGATAATTTTCAAGATGCGCGTGGTGTTCGTTTTCCCGCCCCGGGCCAGTGCCACCTATGTGCCTTTAGGCATTGCGTCTCTATCATCTTATATTGAATCGGTTGTACCTGACGTCTCAATCCGGCTGATGGACCTGAACCTGGCCGCCTGGATTCGCCTGGCACAAGGAGATGTTCAGGGCAGAGACCTGACCGGTTTTGTCCGGGGACACCAGGGCCGGTTTACCGACCCGGATCAGACCCTTTCTGTCAAACCCGTCTGGGACCGGCTCCGGCAGGAGATGACCCGGCTGGGCCGCCAGGCGGAAACATTTCTGGCCACCGGTGAAACGCTGCCTGGTCTGCACACGCTGCTGGACCGCCAGGTTCGATCCATCCTGGCGGATGACCCCGAACTGGTGGGAATCTCGGTGCTGTTCCCGGAACAAGTACCGTTTGCCGCAGCCCTGGCACGGGCCCTGAGGCATTGGGCGGCGGGAATTTCAGGCCGCCGGTCCCGGATCGTGATGGGCGGGGCCATGATGTCGGCTCTGTCCGTGCCGGACCTGATGACGGGTGTGCCGGAAATCGATGCCGTGGTCTGCGGCGAAGGGGAGGAAGCGGCGGCGGCCCTGTGCGCCGGGACTGCCTGGCCGGACATTCCCGGACTGATATTCCGGCAGGGAGACACCCTTCAAACCAATCCCCGGTCCCGGACCATATCCCTGAAACAGGTGCCGGCCCCGGATTTTTCAAACCTGCCTCTGGGCGACTATTTCAACCCGGTGCCCGTGCTGCCGGTACTGTTTTCCCGGGGATGCGCCTGGCGCAAATGCCGGTTCTGCGCCCACAATTTTTCATTCGGGGGCTACCGCAGAAAACCGGTGGACGCGTTTGTATCGGAACTGGAAAACTACAGCCGAACCCTGGGGGTGACACATTTTTATTCAGCAGATGAATACATCCTGCCCAATGACATGGATGCCATCTGTGAAGAGATTCTGGCCAGAGGGCTTTCCATTTTTTTTCATATCTTAGGCAAACCCACGGCCGACTGTACGCCCGGCCGCCTGGCCCTGTGGTCCGCCGCCGGATGCAAATGGATCGGATGGGGCATTGAATCCGGGTCCCAGCGTCTGCTGGACCTGATCAACAAAGGCACCTGTGTCACTGATATCCAGCGTGTGATCAAGGACTCGGCGGCCGCAGGCATCTCCAACCTGGGACTGATGATTTTCGGACTTCCCACTTCCACGGATGCGGACATGGACCAGACCCTAAAGTTCTTAAGTGAGGTGTACGGCCATCTGGGCGGCCTGACCGCCAGTGCCTTTGTGCTGTTCGACAAAACCCATTTTGCCAGAAACGCCGGCAGATACGGTTTGAAAATCGACGGTCCGGTTGATTTGTTTCACAGCAGTCACACGGCAGTGAAATCCGGGCGCCTGAAGTTCCGGGAACGGGCTGAAGACGGATCTTACCGGACGCCGAAAGGCGGGATCGAGGTTTCCCGGTGGCAGCAATACCGCCGATGGCTTGGTGCCGTGCCCCTGGTGGAGCAGCTGCCTCCGGAACATGGTTTGATTCATGTCACCTCTGCTTTGACTTCTCCATCGATGTCCGATATAACACCCGTCAGGCAGTGATATTCCGGTCCGGCCCCCCCCGGAACATCACACCGCTTTTGAACGCAAAACAGACACGATACAGGAGATCTCCGGGCATGAAGGAAATAGCGCGCTTTCATGAAGCTTCAGACCGGCTTTCAGACACAGTGGCCCGCATCCGCCGGACCGGACGGAAAATCATCGGATACCCCTGCTCCTATGCCCCTGAAGAACTGATCCATGCGGCCGGGTGCCATCCCCTGCGCCTGTTTGCTTCCGGCCACGGCATCGTCCAGGCGGAAAACCACTTGCAGTCCTACTGCTGCTCCGTGGTCCGGGGTATTTTAGAAGACCGCCTGGCCGGGCGGCTGGATTTTCTGGACGGGGCCGTATTTCCCCACACCTGTGATTCCATGCAGCGGCTCAGCGATATCTGGCGCATGAACGGGAGGCACGGTTTTTTTGCCGACCTGGCGCTGCCCGCAAAACTCAACACCCCAAGCAGCGCCGCGTATATGGAATCCGTGCTGGCCCGGTGCAAATCCGATCTGGAAACCGCCCTGAAAATATCCATCACAGATGACGATCTGGCCGCATCCATTGCCCTGTTCAACCAAATCCGCACCCACCTGTCCGTTATCCATGATTTTTATTCCCGGCATCCCGGACAGATCCGGGGATCTGACATGAATGCCCTGGTCAAAGGGGCCATGATCATGGACAGAAACGAAGCCGCCGCCCTTCTGGCGGATGTGGCGGCATCGCTCCGGCATATGCCCGTGACGGACACGCCAGTCAAGCGGGTGGTCCTTGCCGGATCCGTCTGTGATACCCCGGATCTGTCCGATGCCATAGAGGCCGCCGGCGGGGCTGTGGTGGGCGATGATCTGTGCACGGGTCAGCGATGGTTTGACGGACGGGTGGATGAAGTATTGCCGCCGCTGACGGCCCTGGCCGACCGGTACCGGGAACGGGCGATCTGCCCGGCCAAACACGCGGGTCTCACCACCCGGGCCGACCATCTGATTTCCCTGGTCAACCACACCCGGGCCCACGGGGTGCTGTTCGTGATGCTCAAGTTCTGTGATCCCCACGCCTTTGATTACCCATATCTCAAAAAATGCCTGGATGAAAAAGGGATCAAAAGCATGGCCCTGGAAATGGATGACGGTCATCAGAATCAGGGCCAGTTCTCCACCCGGATTGAAACCTTTATTCACATGCTGTAATCCAAGGATTTTCTCATGTCCGACAAATCTTCATCCCCTCTGAAAATCAAGGCCGCCAAAAAAATGCGGGACCTGATGACCACTTATTACTTAGAAGCTTTGGACGCGGCCCGGAACCACCGCCAGGTGGCCTGGATCACCTCCGGCGGCCCGGTGGAACCCCTGGTGGCCATGGATATCATTCCAGTGTATCCGGAAAATCACGGGGCCATGATCGGGTCCGCCAAAATGGGGGAAGACCTGTGCGCCAAAGCCGAAGACATGGGATACAGCGGTGATCTGTGCGCCTATGCCCGGTCCGATATCGCCTGCGCCGTGGTCAAAGGCGGCCCCATCGGCGGGCTGCCGAAACCGGACATGCTCATCTGCTGCAACAACATCTGCGGGACGGTTCTGAAATGGTACGAGATCCAGGCCAGATATTTCCAGGTGCCGCTGTTCATCTTCGACACCCCGGTCTGCCACACCGGGTATACCCCTGAGATCGCGGCATATGTCCAAACCCAGGTCCATGAGTATATCGCGTTTCTGGAACAGGTGACCGGGAAAAAAATGGACCCGGACAAAATGAATGAGGTGGGCCGGCTGTCTTACCAAGGCCAGCGTCTGTGGCAGCAGGTCCTCAACACCACGGCCCGCAAACCCTCCCCCATGTCCGCATTTGACGCGTTCTTCTTTCTGGCGCTCATTGTGACTTTACGGGGCACCCAGGTCGCCGTGGATTTTTACAAAGAATTGATCGATGAACTGGAACAGCGGACCCGGGACGGTATCGGTGTGGTGCCGGATGAAACCTTTCGGCTGCTGTGGGACAACCTGCCTGTGTGGCATCAGCTCAAATGGCTGTCCGACCGGTTTTCCGCCCATAAGGCCTGTCTGGTGGCCGACACCTATACCTCGGCCTGGTGCAGTGCCTTAAAGTATATTGACGAAAACAATTTTCTGGATTCCATGGCTGAAGCCTATACCCGGATCTACCTGAACATCGGGGTGGACCAGATGGCTGAAGAGGTGCTGAAAATGATCCGGTTTTACGATGTCGACGGCCTGGTCATGCACTCCAACCGGTCCTGCAAACCCTATTCCTTCGGGCAGATGGACATCATGCAAATTGTCCGGGAAAAAACCGGGATCCCGGTGCTCATGATCGAAGCGGATATGGTGGATCCCCGAAGCTTTTCCCAGTCCCAGGTGGAGACAAGAATCGATGCATTCATGGAAATCGTCAAGCACAAGGCGGGCCGGTCATGATTTTTGCGGGCATCGACATCGGTTCCAACACAGCCAAGGCGGCCCTGATCAAAGACGGAACCCTTATGGGAACCCGAGTGATGCTCACGGGATACCATCACCTGAAGGCCGGCACCCGGGTGTTCGGGGATGTGCTGGTTCAGGCCGGGCTGTCCCGGTCGGATGTGAGCGCCATCGTATCCACGGGATACGGCCGGGCCAGTATCGACTTTGCCGACAAAGCCATGACCGAGATTCTCTGCCACGGGGCCGGGGCCCATTTTCTGAATCCGGATATCCGGGGCGTCATCGATGTGGGGGGCCAGGACAGCAAGGCCATTGCCCTGGATGACCGGGGACAGGTGGACAATTTTGCCATGAACGACAAATGTGCGGCCGGCACGGGACGGTTCCTGGAGGTGATGGCCAATGCCCTGGAAGTGTCACTGGACCGGATGGGGGAGGTGAGCCTCACAGCGGACAAACCTTCGAAAATCAGCAGCATCTGCACGGTGTTTGCCGAATCCGAGGTCATCTCCATGATCGCCCGGCAGGAAAAAAGAGAAAACATCATCGCCGGCATCCACGCCGCCGCCGCAGCCCGGGTGGGGATCCTGGCCGCAAAAATCCGCATTCAGGGACCGGTCATGATGACCGGGGGCGTGGCCAAAAACAAGGGCATGAAAGCGGCCCTGGAAACACAGCTGAACCAGCCGCTGATCATCTCCCCCCACTGCCAGGAGACCGGAGCGATCGGTGCGGCCGTGCTGGCATCCCGGCTGTAGACACGACACGGGCCGCTCTGAATCCGACAACCCTGACCATTGAGATCTTAAAAACTTAGAGGATGTGACGTGGTTCATTCCATCACTTTCCGGCTGGCACCGGAACACGCCCGGAACCGGGCGGCCCAGGTCCGGGCTGCGGCCGGAGCACTGAACTGTTCCGTGGATGAAATTTCCGGCATCCGGATTTTAAGGCGCTCCCTGGATGCCCGGGGCAAATCCCCGAAGGTGGTGCTGACAGCGGAGATCTACTTCGGTGGTCCCGCTCCCGCTTTGTACGAACCGGTGAAGTTCCGGCCCGTGACCGGAAAAAAGACCGTCGTGATCGCGGGCTCGGGTCCGGCCGGGCTGTTTGCGGCCCTGGAACTGATCCGGCACAACATCCGTCCCATTGTGCTGGAACGGGGTAAGGATGTCACCTCCCGGCGGTTTGACCTGAAAAAAATCAACCGGGACGGGATCTGCCACCCGGATTCCAACTATTGTTTCGGCGAAGGCGGGGCCGGCACTTACAGTGACGGCAAGCTCTACACCCGGGCCACCAAACGGGGCAATGTCCGGGAAATCATGGTCCTGCTGGTGCAGCACGGGGCCGCTCCGGACATCCTGGTGGATGCCCATCCCCATATCGGTTCCAACCGGCTGCCGAAAATCATTGCCGCCATCCGGAAAACCATTCTGTCCTGCGGCGGCATCATCTCCTCCGCCCTGGACGGGCAGGTCAGTGCCAAAGCAGCGGCCGTCACCATCCGGAGTTAACCGAACCGGCCGGTGATGTAATCCTGGGTCAGCTGGTGCAGGGGATTGAGAAAAATCTGTTCCGTGGGACCGATTTCGATGAGATCCCCCAGGTGAAAATAGGCGGTGCGCTGGGATACCCGGGAGGCCTGCTGCATGGAATGGGTCACAATGGCAATGGCGTATTCCTGCCGCAGCTCTTCGATGAGCTCTTCGATGATGGCCGTGGCAATGGGATCCAGGGCGGAACAGGGCTCATCCATGAGGATCACTTCCGGGTTCACCGCAATGGCCCGGGCAATGCACAGCCGCTGCTGCTGGCCACCGGAAAGCCCGGTCCCTGGCTGGTTCAGGCGGTCCTTGACCTCGTTCCACAAACCGGCCCGGACCAGGGATTTTTCCACCAGCTCCTCGGTCTCACCCTTGCTGGTCACCAGCCCGTGAATCCGGGGCGCATACGCCACATTGTCAAAAATGGATTTGGGAAACGGATTGGGTTTCTGAAACACCATGCCCACCCTTGCCCGCAGCGGCACCACATCCACATCTTTGTCATAGATGTTTTTACCGTCCAGATAAATGCGGCCTTCCACCTTACAGCCTTCAATGGTGTCGTTCATGCGGTTGAGGCAGCGGATGAACGTGGATTTGCCGCATCCGGACGGACCGATCATGGCGATGACTTCATTGGTGCCGATATCCAGTGACACGGCATTGATGGCTTTGGTGCCGCCGTTGTCATAAAAAACGCTGATCTCTTCACACCGCATTTTGGGGTTTTCCACCTGCTTTTCCCCCACCGTGTTCCGGTTGTCTTTGGGAACCAGCCGGTGGGACCGCTTGGGAATGGCCGTTTTATCCGTATGTTTTGAATCCATCACAGGCTTCTTTATGTTAATCTTTATCTTGAAACCGCCGGTCGATAATGACCGGACGGGTACAGCCCACTTGTTTCCCCTAATCAGGACCGTCACTATAAAGGATGCGCATTAGATTTATTTTAATTTTATGTTAGAAAAAGGTTAGCCGCATGCGCGGCCCCCTGAATTTCATTTTGCCGTTCTTTATGGACCCGGGACTCTATGGTTGTCAAAACCAGGGAAATTTTTTATACATGCAAAAACTTTGTGATGATGAACCTGATTTGGACACTGACAAACGGCCCTGGTAAATGTCAAACAGCGCTTCCGCAAATAAAGGCAATAAGGATGTATCAATGGTAAAGATGTACCCGCTTACCCATGCTGAAAAAAGAATTTATCTCACCCAGAAATTGAACCCTGAATCTTCCATGTGGAATATCCCGACGTCATACCGGATCCCGGACGGAGACGTTACCATCATGGAAAAGGCGGTTTCCCTTTCAATGGGCTGCCAGCCCGGTCTTGGCGTCAGATTTACGGAAAAAGACGGGGTCCCTTTCAAATATTTTACAAAAAACCCTGACATCATCATAGACCGTTTCAATTTTTCGGACAAAAGCGACCCGTTCTGCCTTGAATTTCTTGAAGCCAAAAGTGCCGTCCCCATTGAAATGCTTGACAGTCCGCTCCATTATTTTGCGGTGTTAAAAGGCCCCGGAAACGCTGTGTACCTGTATACCCTTTATCACCATATCGCCATGGACGGAAGATCCAACTCAGTGGCAGCCGCGCATATTTTCAGGGCATATGAGGAACTGATGAAAGGAAATGACAAGTATCGGCCGGACATTTTTCCATCCGATCCGATGCCTGCCATTGAGAATGAAAATCAATATTTTACCTCAGAAAAATATAACGCGGACAAAACTTACTGGAACAACCGGTTTGAAACCATCTCTGAACCCATGGAATCCGGGCTTAAAGTGCCGAAGGGAGAGCTTGCCGTCTTAAAGCATGTCAGCCGTTTTGACCGGCAGACAGCGGAGAAAATTGCGGCATTCTGCAATAAAGAAAAAGTGTCGCCTTTCAGAATCTTTGTGTCTGCGCTCGGCATCTATTTTTCAAGAATCTTCAACCGGGATGACGCCGTGTTTGGGTCTGCCACGGGGAACCGTCATCCCGGTGCCATGCAGAATGCAATGGCAATGTTTGTCAGCTCGGTCCTTTTAAAGCTCGATATTCCCAAAGAGGCGTCATTCAAAGACATTCTCTCTCAAACCAGGACAGCGGTCAAAGAAGCCCTTGTGCACGAAAGATATCCCTATGACCAGCTTGTCTCGGATTTGAGGGCCACCCATGGGGAAGCCCCGAAACTCAGCTCTGTGTCCGTGGTTGAATTTTTAAGACCGGATATCCCGGATGACTGTGAGCTTTATATCCACAGCTACGGAGAATCTGAAAACGCCCTGACCATCTATTTTTCCTATCCAAAGGCGGATGAAAAAAGAGAAATCCCCCTGGAAACCGTTTTCATCTACAGGAAAGACTGCTTTGAACCCTGGCAGATAGAGCAGATGTCAAGGCATATTGAAACTTTAATCAACAATGCCCTTGACCATCCCGGGTCAAAGGCCGGCGACATTCCCTTTTTGAGCGAAAAGGAAAAAGCTGGGATCATTCAAGGGTTCAACCCCCGTGATCCTGTCAACGGAAGTGATTCCACCGTGCATGACATGATTTCCAGGCAGTGCCGAAGAAATCCGGGCGCACCTGCTGTGGTGTGGCGGGACAGGATTCTCACCTATGGAGAACTCGGCCGGCTTTCAGATATCCTTGCAGAAAAACTTCATGAAATGGGGGTAAGACCCGGAACCGTCGCAGGCCTTTTAATGGACCGGTGCCCGGAGATCATTATTGCCCAGACCGCCATCTTGAAGACAGGGGCCGCCTTTATGCCCATTGATGCGGAATATCCCGATGAAAGGATCAGTTTCATGCTCGGGGATGTAAACGCCCCCTGCCTTGTAACCGCCCAAAGATTTATCAATGAAAGGGATTTCAAGGGCACAACGCTTGTCAACATGGATGACCCGGATATTTTCAAGGGACCGGACGCCTCTTTCACATCTTGTGCAAAGCCTGAAGACCCCTGTGTCGTCATTTACACCTCCGGGTCCACAGGAAAACCCAAAGGCGTCATCCTGAAACACCAGGGCCTTTCAAACATTATTCTCGGCGCAATAGAAGAATACAGGATCACATCTGAAGACAAAATTGCCAAGCATGCCAGTTTTTCCTTTGATGCAAGCCTTCTTGAAGTGTTTACCGCGCTTTTTTCAGGCGCGGAGCTTCATCTGGTTCCCGAAGAAATCAAGCTGTCCCTGGGCCCTTTGAATGAGTACTACGAAAAATATAAAATAACTTTCGGATTTCTCACAACCCAGCTGGGGGAGCAGTTCATGGAATACATGGACAATAAATCACTGAAAACCCTTGTTCTGGGAGGAGAAAAATTAAGAACGTTCACAAAAAGAAGCTATCAGTTATTCAATCTTTACGGTCCCACGGAATGTTCCATTTTTGTGACCGGAGAACGGGTTGAAACCTACGAGGAAAACATTCCGATCGGAAGGCCGATGCCCGGATGCAGGGTGTATGTCCTTGATAAACACAACAATCCGCAGCCTCCGGGAGCACCCGGAGAGCTCTGCATTTCAGGACCGTGTGTGGCAATCGGATATCACAACCGGCCTGAAAAAACAAAGGAATGCTTTGTCCTCGATCCGTTTTACAAAAAAGACACCATGTACAGAACAGGCGATCTGGCCGCTTTCATGCCGGATGGGAAACTGCTTCATTTAGGAAGAATGGACCGGCAGGTGAAACTGCGGGGGTTCAGGATCGAGCTTGGAGAAATTGAAAACGCGATGCTTGAATTTCAAGGCGTTTCCCAGGCGGCGGTCGCGGATTTCACAGACACCCGGGGAAGGGTTTATCTTTGCGGATATTTTGTCAGTGAAAAAACAGTACCGGAAGAGGGTTTCAAAACCTTTCTCAAAAAAAGAATCCCTGAATTCATGGTTCCCCTCCATCTGGTTCAGATGGACAGGCTGCCCATCACGCCAAGCGGAAAAATCGACCGGCTCAAACTGCCGGAACCTGAAAAAAACATTGACCCCAAAAAAGACCATATCGAACCGAAAAACGGCCTTGAGCAGGACCTTGCAAATATCTGGTCAAAACTTTTGAACCTTGAAAAAATCAGTGCGGATGCGGATTTTTTCCGGTGCGGCGGAGATTCTTTAAGGGCGGTGGCGCTTCAGGTAAAAATAAGAAAAACCCTGGAATACGAGATTTCCCTTTCAGATATCTTTTCCAACCCCAGCCCCCAGAAGATGGCAAAATTTCTTGAAGCAACCGGAAAAGACCGGGGTAAAGCCATTATTGAAAAAGCGCCGGAACTTCCCCATTATCCGGCGTCTGTGGCCCAGCAGCAGCTTTTTCTGTTAAGCAGGATGCCGGGCATCAACACCAGCTACAACATGCCTTTGAGAATCGATATCCAGGGAGACCTGGACAGAAAAGCATTGTCTGGTGCCGTAAGAAACCTTTTAAAAAGGCATGTGTCTCTTCGAACACAGTTTGACATCATCGACGGCACATGTGTTCAGATACCCCGGGACAATCCTCCCCTTAAAATGGAATTCAGCGAAGTCGCGCCCGGGAGCCTGGAACCGGTGATTCACCATTTTGTAAAACCGTTTGACCTGTCAAAACCCCCTCTTTTCAGGGTCAAACTGCTTGCGCTTCAAAACACGGGCACCCCTCAGGATCATGTCCTTTTGATGGATATGCACCATATTGTCAGTGACGGGGTATCCGTGGGCATCATTGTCAGAGACCTGTTTGAACTTTATCAGGGGAAAGCGCCTAAGCCCCTTGTTTTCCAGCACAGGGACTTTACCTACAGAGAGGCCCAAAGACAGGAGGAGGTAAAGAAAAACCAGGAACGGTTCTGGATTGAAAATTTTTCCAATCCGCCGGAAACAGGACTTCCCACGGACAGGGCCAGAAAACCGGGAACCGATTTTGAAGGGGATGAACACCTTGAGGTTCTGAGTTTCGAACTCACGGAAAAGCTTAAACAACTGGCAAAAAAACACGAATCAACCCTTCACCAGGTCATGCTTGCCGCCCTTTCCATCCTGATTGCAAGATGGAGCGACACAGAAGATGTCATCATCGGCACAAGCACCTCCGGAAGAGACCTGTCAGAAGCAGAAGCCGTTGTGGGAATGTTTGTCAGGACCCTTCCCACCCGGCACCGGCCGGACAACGGCAAGCCGTTTGCCGCGCTTTTGAATGAAACCAGGCAGCATATGAGAGCCATCTATGCAAACAGTGAATATCCCATTTCCGCCCTGTATGAAAAACTCGGTCTGAACCGCGGGCCGGGCAGACATCCGCTTTTTGACGTCAACTTCGTCATGCAGGAAACCGGCATAACAAATCTGATCGAAGCCGGCAGCATCCGCGCAGCAACCGGGTTTATTTCCACGGGCACGGCAAAATTCGACATATCATTCGGCGCATCCGTGAAAAACGGGTGCGTGAATCTGCGGGCAGATTACAGAAAAGCCCTTTATTCCGGGGAAACCATGGCCAGGTTCATGTCCCATTTCACACGGATTCTTGAATCGGTTTCCGAAAACATCGATATTGCAGTCGGTGACATCGATATATTATGTGCTGAAGAAAAAGAAACCCTTTTGAACCGGTTCAATCCCCGCCCTGTTCCCATGCCGGACTGGCCCACGGTGTGCCATGCCGTCTCCTTGTCCGCCAAAAAACACCCGGACAAAACCGCCATTGTTTCAGGTGCCCACACCCTCACTTATAAAGAACTGGAGGAAATGTCAAACCGGGCTGCAAACGTTCTTTTAAAACAGAAAAAATCCGGGGATACCATTGCCGTCGTGGCGGCGGACAGATCCGCGCATGCCGTCGTATCCATGATTGCGGTGTTAAAGGCAGGATGTGCCTACGTGGCAGTGGATCCTTCCTATCCCGATGAAAGAAAATCTTTCATCATTGAAGACACCCGGGCGTTTGCCGTTGTGGGATCATCCGAGAGCCTTGACACTTTTGACCCGGACCTTGTTAAAATCAGTGTCGACTCAAAGATTTCCGAATCCGACGAAAACCCGGGGGTCCTTAACGGCGGAAATGAACTGGCTTATCTGATTTTCACCTCCGGTTCCACGGGAACGCCCAAAGGCGTGGCCATCGAACACCATTCCATGGTCAATTTCATACACTGGTACAGAACCCACCATAAAATCGATCAGCACTCAAATACCGCGGCCTTTGCATCATTCAGCTTTGATGTCTCCGTCGTTCAGATCTTTGCCCCTTTGACATCCGGGGGCACCCTTCATATCATTCCTGAAAACCTGCGCCTTTCTCCAAAGGAACTGGATGCCTATTTCATGAGAGAGAACATCAGCCATGCCCATTTCCCCACCCAGTTCGCGGAGCAGTTCATGAGAATGGCCCAGGGCCGGTCACTCAAAACCCTGGTTGTCGGCGGGGACCGGCTGACAAGATACAGGCTCGGCCCGTACCGCCTGACAAATGAATACGGCCCCAGTGAAACCACCATGGCCTGCCTGAGCCATGATCTGTCCGAAGTCATGGACAATCCGCCGGTGGGGTCTCCGGTGGACAACTACCGGGTTTATATTCTCGATAAAAAAGGGCGGTTGTGCCCCATTGGAATGCCCGGAGAAATATGTGTTGCCGGACAAGGGGTGGCAAGAGGGTACCATAACCGCCCGGAACTGACCCGGAACGCCTTTGTTCAAGATCCGTTTTTTAAAGGGGAGCGGATGTACAGAACCGGAGACAGGGGAAGATGGCTGAACAGCGGGGTGGTGGAGTTCATGGAGCGTCTGGATTTTCAGGTCAAAATCAGAGGCTTCAGAATCGAGCCGGGTGAAATTTCAAGACGGCTGTCACAGATGGAAAACGTGGTTGAAAGCGTTGTGGTTCCAATTGAAGAAACCCCCGGGAACAAGGTCCTTGCCGCCTACTATACTTGTGAATCGGAAGTGTCAAAAAAAGAGATTCTGTCACATCTGAGGTCCATTCTTCCGGAATATATGATTCCAACGCATCTGATCGCCCTTGAAAAAATGCCTTTGAATGTCAACGGAAAAATCGACCGCTCGAAACTGCCGAAGCCTGAACTGATCTCACCGTCTGCCGCCGGTCCCATTCAAGCGGGCAGTGAAAAAGAGGTTCGTATTATCCAATGCTGGAAAGAGGTCCTGGGGCACACAAACTTTTCAGCTTTTGATTCCTTTTTTGAAATCGGCGGGGATTCCTTGCGGGCCATCTCACTTCTGGCCGGATTGAGCGAGTTTTTTGACATCACCGCATCGGATATCTTCTCCCACACCACCATTGCGGATCAGGCGGCAAACTTTAAAGAAGCTGGAGGATCCAGGGCAAACCGGCTGATGCATTTGAAAAAAATGGCAGAACCGGCACAGGAAGATCCGTTATATGAACAAGAATTGACCGCGTATTCAAACCTTGTGGAAGCAGAGGAACCCCTTGACCCAGATGTTGTCAAATGGCCGGAACATATTCTTCTGACAGGCGCTACCGGAACTCTTGGCACCGATCTTTTAAGGGTTTTGCTGACAGAAACGGACGCTTCTGTCACCGCCCTGGTTCGGGGAAAAACCCAAAAAGAGGCTGAAAAAAGGCTTTCCGATGTTTTCAGGCTCAGATTCAACCAGGAGCTTTATTCCATGGCAGGATCACGCCTTGAAGTGCTGCCGGCGGACCTTGCAAAGAAAAATTTCGGGATGGAAACCGATCTGTATGAAACACTGACAGAAAAAATTGAGGCGATTTTAAATTCCGCCGCACTGACAAGGCACTACGGAACCTGGGAAGAATTTGAACAGGCAAATATCCAAAGCGTGAAAATGACGGTTATATTTGCCAGAACAGGAAGAAAAAAAACCCTTCACCATGACTCCACAACTTCAATCGGTGCGGGAACTGTTGACGGGAGAACCAAAGTTCTTTTTACGGAATCAGATCTTGATAAACATCAGCAAACAGACAATTTTTATGTGCGCTCAAAGCTTATTTCAGAAAAACTTCTTTTTGAGGAAAGAAAAAACGGACTGGATGTAAGTATTTACAGGGCCGGAAACATCACCTGCGACTCCAAAACCGGTGCATTGCAGAAAAATGTCGAAGACAATGCATTTTATCAGCAGTTAAGAGCCTATGTGAATCTGGGGGCAGGACCTGAAATCCTGGATGCGAGAAACATG
>CALGAJ010000194.1 GCA_937951975.1 uncultured Desulfotignum sp. | reverse complement strand
GGCTGAACGGCGGGGCATAGGCCAGATCGGTCTGGATGAAATCCGCCACCGACATGGTGGCGTGCAGGGCCACAGCCACGGCATTGATCCGATGGGCCACCCCGTCGGTTCCAGTGATCTGAGCCCCTAACAGCCGTCCGGACCGGCGGTCACCCACCATGTTCACATGAATTTTTGCCGCACCCGGCTGCCACCTGGCCCGGGACAGGCTGGTGATCTGATTCTCCACAGGATCGAATCCGGCTTTTTTGGCTTCGGAAAAGGTCAGACCGGTTCTGGCCACAGCCAGGTCAAACACTTTGAACACCGCAGTGCCGGCCACGCCCTGAAGAGCGTTGTTTTCTTTAAACAGGTTGTCCGCCACAGCCCATCCGGCCCGGTTGGCCCGCAGAGCCAGAGGAATCCAGACCGGTTTGCCCGTGACCACATGGATGGCATCCCCGCAGTCGCCGGCGGCAAAAATATCCGGATCCGAGGTGCGCAAATACGGGTCCACCTGGATGGCGTCCGATACCCCTAAGCGCAGGCCGGCATCCTTTGCCAGACCACTGCACGGGGCCACGCCTGTGGCGCCAATGGCCAGGTCCGCATCCAGATTCAAGTCGTCACACACAATGGTGCTCCCTGTGCCCGCCGGTTCAATGCGCCGGATGGGTGTCCCCATATGAAGGGTGATCTTTTTTTCAACCAGATGTGTTTGAATGATTTCAGCCATTTTTTCGGGCAGCCAGGGCAGCAGACGGGGACCGGGTTTAACCATGGTGACCTGGATGCCCAGTTCGGTAAGGGCTTCGCACATTTCCAGGGCAATGTACCCCATCCCCAGAATAACGGCTTTTTGGACCTTGTTTTTTTGGATTACGTCCTTGATGCGCCGGCCGTGTTCCAGCTGTTTCAACGGCATGAGGCGGTCTTTTCCGGGCAGATCCGGCATCGTGGGAACCGCGCCCGTGGCGATGAGCAGTTTGTCGTAAGCAAAGGTTACGGAATCTTTTTTCAGGGTAAGGCCGGTCACCTGTTTTTTGTCCGGATGAATGGCAGTGACTTCATGGCCTGTGAGCAGCCGGATGTGGTGTTTTTCAATGAACTCTTTTGCCGTCCGGACCACCAGGTCATCCATGGGGGTATCGGGGTCGGCAATGTTATAGGGCATACTGCACGCACTGTAAGACACGTCATGTCCTTGTTCCAGCACAGTGATCTCAAGGTCCGGGTACAGCCGTCTGGCCCGGCTGGCTGCGCTCATGCCTGCGGCATCTCCGCCGATAACGACAAATTTCATGGTACCTCCATGGTCAAAGAGTAAGCATATTGTTCGGATCTGTCGGGTTCAGCATAGAAGGGTTGCCTTTTTTTTTCAAGAAGCAACCGTAAAACACTCGGCACAACTGTTTTGGGCTATTTTTGTGCGGAATTCGGAAAATCCGGTCAGGTTTTAAGGATTTGCTTGACATCCGGTATGAAAACCCGTCATTTTGAATGAAATGACCTTATAGGAAGGAGAAGATGGCCATGTTTGTCCTGGGACTGCAGGGAAGCCCCCGAAAAAAAGGGAATTCCGTTTATCTGTTGAATCGGTTTCTGTCAGCATGTGAAAACAAAGGGGCCCGAACCCAGGTGGTCCAGATGGACGGGCTGGATATCCAGCCGTGCCGGGAACTGGTGGTGTGCGAAAAAAAAGGGTTCTGTCCCATCAAAGATGACATGGAACCCCGGATTTACGGCCTGATCCGAAAAGCGGATGTGGTGGTGCTGGCATCGCCTGTATTTTTCTATAATGTGTCGGCCCAGGCAAAGATTCTCATCGACCGGTGCCAGATGTTCTGGGGCCGCAGATACAAAATGAAGCTGGCAGACCCGGATGCCGGGTCCCGTCAGGGGGTTCTTTTGGCCGTGGGTGCTTCCGGCGGCAAAAAGTTATTTGACGGCGTGAACCTGACGGCCCATTATTTTTTTGATGCGATATCCGCCCGGTTTGCGGCATCTTTGACATACAAAAAAGTGGAAGCAGCCGGGGCCGTGGCATCTGTACCCGGAGTGGAGCATGATATCCGGCAGACTGTGGACCGGGTCATGGATGCCGAGCTGAACAAACCCACCCTGGTGTTTGTATCCGAAAAAGATGCCTGCCGCAGCCAGATCGCTGCGGCGTATGCCAAAAGAGCGGCTCAAGGAAGCCTCCGGGTGTTGTCGGCCGGCATCGATCCTGCCGGAGAAATCCATGCCGGTACACTGGATTTTCTGGCGGATCAGGGGGTGGATATCAAGTATCGGCAGCCCCGTGCGCTGGACGATCTGATGGCTGAAGAATTCAAGGACCGGCGTCCCTCCCGGGTGATCTGCATGACATCGGATGCGGCAGTGCCGGTGCCTGGCGTGGAAACACAGTTCTGGGATATCGGGCAGGCAGAAACAGAGACATCGGTTGCGTTGCTGGCAGAAAAGATCCGCGACCGGGTGGATGCGCTGATAAAACAGTGAAAAACCATGCAGCGGTGTAAAAAAATGACAGACCAAAGGAGAAAAATAGTGAATTTTCGGATATGGGTGACAGTGATTTTTTTGATGGCAGGCTTGAATCTGGTGGGCGTTCCGGCACAGGGGCAGGATGTCGGGGTGTCGAATGAAAATTCAATGACGTCGGACCCCGGCACATTGAGCATGCTCGACAGCATTCTCGAACACAACAAGCACCTGGAACAAAGGATCATTGAAAAACAACAGGCCATTGAAGAAAGCAGTTCTGAAACGGAAAAAAACAATCTGACCGCCGAGCTGGAAAGACTGGATAAAATGCTGTCTTCTTCCAGACAGGATTTTGAACGGATTGCGACCGGAGTGGATATCAGCCTGTTTACCGAAAAAAAAGAAACGCCGTTTAACTGGAAAGATGAACTGGTCTCTTTGATCAAACCCGGGATCATGGAACTCAAGCAGGTAACTCAGAAAGCCCGGCAGAAAGCGGATCTTAAAGAAGAACTGTCCAGATACCAGGAATTGAAACCCGTTGCCCAGCAGGCCAATGAAAATCTGATGGCGCTGATTGCCAGAACAAAAGATCCCAAGTTGAAAGAGCGACTGGAAAAACTGGTGCCGGAATGGGAAGGCCAGGAAAAACAAATTCTCAGCCGCCTGGAAATCACTCAGATGCAGCTGATGGAAATGGAGTCGGAAGAAAAATCCATTCTTGAAACATCCCAGAACTCCATCAAGCAGTTTTTCAAAACCCGGGGAATGTTTCTGTTTGTTGCATTGATTGCCTGCATCGGGATCGTGTTGTTGCTCAGAGTGGCCTATCTGTTTCTGATCAAACGGATTCCGGGATATCAATCCGTGTACCGGCCGTTTCATCTCCGGGCCATGGATCTGCTGTATCGGATCGTGAGCATTCTGGCCGCCTTGTTTGCCGTTATCCTGGTATTTTATCTGTTCGAGGACTGGGTGCTTTTGTCTCTGGCCATTGTGTTTCTTCTGGGTCTGGCCTGGGCTGTCAAGAACACACTGCCCCGGTTCGTGAACCAGAGCCGGCTGATCTTGAACATCGGGGCGGTTCGGGAAGGTGAAAGACTGGTTTATCAGGGAGTGCCCTGGCTGGTGAAAAAAATCAACTTTTTCTCTGTGCTGGAAAACCCGGATCTGGGCCAGACCCTGCGTGTTCCCATCGAGACGCTGATGGATCTGACCTCCCGGCCGTTTCAGAAGCATGAACCCTGGTTCCCGTGCCGGAAAAATGACTGGGTGATTCTGTCGGACGGCACCCGGGGAGGCGTCACCAGCCTGTCCCATGAAATGGTGGAACTGGTGCTGCGGGGAGGCGCTAAAAAGGTCTACCAGACCTCAGATTTTCTGGGGATGAATCCCTTGAACCTGTCAGTGAATTTCAGAATCAAGATCGGTTTCGGTATTTCCTACAATCTTCAGTCCATTGCCACCGGCCGGGTCCTGGAAGTGCTGGATGCCTATCTCCGGGAACGGCTGGCCGAAGAAAACTATGAAGAAAAAATGCTTAACATGAGAGTGGAGTTTCAGCAGGCCGGGGCATCTTCTCTGGATCTGGTGGTGATTGCGGACTTTGACGGTGAAATGGCACCCTTGTATAACCGGATTTCCCGGGCCATTCAGCGATGGTGCACCGATGCCTGTACCGCCAATGACTGGGAAATTCCTTTCCCCCAGCTTACGGTTCACAAACCGGCGGCATAAAACACCTCTTTGCCGGGATGGCAGGCACAAGGGTTTCCTGTGACTGCCCAAATATTATCAAGGGCCAGATGATTCAGGTGGTTTCCCCATGGGGGGCGATGGCCTGAATCATCTGCTTGAGTTCCGCTACATGCTTTTTTTCTTCGTCAATGATTTTTTTCAGGCCCTTCTGGGCGGCAGCGTCCTGGATAAAGGCCTGTAAAAACTCGTAAAACAGGATCGTGTCCTGTTCAAAAATTACAAATGTTTCCAGCAGGGAAGCCGTGGACCGGATCTGCGAAAAATCCACCTCATCCAGAGACAGGGTCTTGTCTCCCATCATCTCTTTGATCACATCCGGAAGCATGGTTTCAAGGTCGGTCTCACCGGCATCCGATGCCCATGTGCTTTTTTTGTCCGCAAACCAGGCACCATGCTCGGCTTCTTCATCGGCCATCCATTGCAGCAGGGATTTGAGCTGCGGACTTTGGGCTTTGTGCCGGGATGCCAGATAAAGAGACTCCCCGTTTTGTTCCATTTTTACGGCAATATCAATCAGATCATTTAAGGTAAACATTCTTGTTTCCGGTAATTCCGCTAGGATTGGCTGAAAGATCTTTCAAACAGGTCTCCCAGAGCGGCTTTGGCATCATCGGTCAGATTCCGTGTGCCGGTGCCGGCAAAATTTTTATGGGTAATCACCGGTGTTACCTTGTGCCAGCCGTTGTCTATCCAGGAGAACCATGCTTTGCGGTCCTGTTCATAGACAAACAAAGGCCGGTTGAACAGTTTGCCCAGTTCCACCCCCCAGCCGGTGCCGCCTTTGACGGTGTTGTCCGGCAGAATCCATCCCACGACAAATATCTGGTATCCATTGTTGACCATATGAAAAATGGACTGAATAACTTTGCGTATTTTGTCGACCTTGGAAAAGGACCGGCCCATGCGGGTGGACACGATGTCCATGCTGACATCCCCTTTTTTCAGTTCTTCTGCGGTCAGGACCCGGATCCCGTTCTGTCGCTCCGGTTTATGCCCTTCAAAAGAGAAATTGATCTCCTTGACGCCATAGTGTTCCGCCAGCCGGCCGAACTCGGCTTCCGCACCCCGGTGACCGCCACTGTACAAGGTAAATTGCGATGCATCATTCATTGAAAAATACTCCTTAAGTAAAAAATAACCTGCTTGGTTGAAAATGGAAAACTATCCGGGTTTTGAGTTGTCTGTACTTATGATGAACAAATCATATAAGAAATTTTTTCACAAATCAACCAAATGGTTTCAACGCAGCAAATCTTGAGTTGAAAAAACCGGATCGGCCTGATATACGGGGGACAGTATATTGAACAATGGCATGTGGTTTTATCATCGAGGTTGTTCTGTGAAATCAAAAGCGCTTGAGGCCAATCTTTCCGACACCCGGGTGGATGTCTCTGTCCATGAGAGATACCGGGTACTTCTTGATATCTTTGACGGGTATGTCGGCATATTGAACCGGCTGGAAATTTTCCTCAAAGAGCTTTCCCATCCCTATCGAAACTGGACATTCATTGTCAGTGAGGCCCGGCATTTTTCGCTTCATTACATGTATCTGTATCAATCCCATGAAAAAGGGATCGCCGCGCTGAACCTGTATTCGGATATTTTTCTGTCTGCGTTTGAACAAAGCATTGACAAGTCGGTCCGAACCGCTTCATCAGACAATCTGATGCTGTTTTTTCAGCACATGGTCAAAGAATCCGGAAACCGGCTGGTTGATAGTCTTCCGGTACTGGAAGACAAGCTGGATCGGATTGGCAGGTATGATGATCCAGGGTTTTTTTATTTCGTACACACCTATTATCCACCGGATAAATTGACGCGCCTGCTTCTGGATCAGGTGGAAATGCATGAAATTCTTAAAACCAGGTCTTGTTTCTTAGACCGGTTAAACCGGCTTCTGCTGCGGTTCTACAACACGTCGTTTTCTTATTGGCTGGATCAGGATGATCCAGTGGCATGGATGCAGGAGAATATTGACGAATGGCGGTTGAATCCCGAACTCGAGCAGGTGTTTGATCAGATTTCCCATGGGCGGATCACAGCCTGGCGTGGTGAACTGACAGACCTGTCCCGCCGCCGGGATACGGATTCTGTTGAACTGACCCGGGAACTCATACAATTCACAGGGTTCCGGGAGTTTGTGAACCGGTTCAAGGAGGTGAGCCGGCAGATCGTTACCCATTGCAGTGATGACACCTACGGCCGTCATCTCAAACTGACTTTTTTGTTTTACGCCATTCATGTGCCCGGACTGTTCATGATACACAAGGAGTGTCTTCAGGAGATCAACCAGACATTGACCCGGCTTATCGGGGATGATGATTTCAAGAAAAACATCCCCATTGTCAACCAGACGTTTTCGCTTTTCAGAGAACACAAGGGCCGGTATCCCGAGACCCTGCTGGACTGTATCCATAAAATCGGCGAAGCGGTCTATAAAACCGGTGATGTGGAGCTGATCAACCATTTTATCGACCGGGTGGTGAACCACGGATTTCAGTTTCCCATGATCCAGGGCACCGGCGAGGACTGGCAGATCAAGGGGAATACCGCCCATGTGAAAAATATCCGGGTGTTTTTAAGCCTGATCAGCCAGCAGCCCAAAAAATCCAAACGGCTGTTGTCCGCTTTGATTATTTATCTGTCCATCGGCGGGGTGTTCATCAAGGACACGGATCTGTTTCCCCGGGATATCACCCGGTTTCTCAACGCGGACATTGAAGGGGTGTACAATCTGATCAAACAGCTGGCCCGCCTGTTGCCGGCGTTTTTCAATGAAATCGGTGCCGAAGGTCAGCTGCGGGATATCTCCACGGATCTGGATGAGGCCTGTCACCGCCGGGACCGGCTGATTCATTTTCTGCGCAAGCAGTGCCATGTGGAAAGCTCCAGCCGGATTGTGGAGTTTATTCAGCAGGTCATGATTTATTGGAAAACAAAGGACAAGACGCCGCTGGCACCGTTTGTGCCGCCGTCAATTTACGAGGAGATTCCGTCTTCCGGCCGGTTTGTGGATGGTCCCGGTAAAATCATGCAGCATCTGGAAACCAAAAAACTGTGCCATCCCCAGGATTTTCTCATGTACCGCCAGGAAGCCCTGGACCAGATTGCAGGCGAGGTCGAAAATGTGACGGATCTGGACCGGCAGCGGGTCCGTCTGATGCTGCGGTTTTACCGGCTGCTCAATGAAAAATACGGGGTGGATCACCTGGAGATCAAGTCGTATCTGGCCAATTTCAAGACCGACTATATGCCTGAACTCCGGCGCCTGACAGAAGCCCTGGAGGAAACTCATCTGGAAACCAAAATCGGTCTTCTGCTTGATTATATGGCAGAGCTCAAAAAGATCATCGTTTCCAAAACCACCTATGAGGCGGATGAGGCGATTTATCACAAGCGCCATTTTGCCGTGGACATCCCGTCCATGTACGGTAGTTACAACGAACCCAAGTTTGATGCTTTGGGCTTGACCCTGCGCGTTGAAAGCATTGTCAACGTCCTGTTTGAAGATCTGATCAACAGCATTGATCTGCGGCTGATCACCAAACCCACGTTTGTACGGATTTTTTCGGTGCTGACCCTGTTTCGCAAGGCATTGAGCCTGGACGGTATCGTGTCCAACAAAATGGATATCCAGATGGAGTTTCTCAAATACTCGGTGAACATCACCACGTGTTCCTTTACCCAGTATCTGGATATTTTCAAAGGATTTGTGCGGGCTGTAGCGGATATTATCAACGATTATTTTCACACCATTCATTCCGCCAATCTCATGCAGATAGAATCCCGCATCGGAAAAGATCAGATTCAGAAAAAATATCTGCCCGAATTTATTTCTGAAAAAGGGAAACTGGATGAAAAAACCGCCAGGAAACTGGATCAACGGGCTGCGGACATTTTTTTCCGGGATCGGATTGCCACCTCTTTAGGGCTCCAGCAGCTGGATGTTTTTTTGAACCGGATTCTGCACACCCTGTTCCGGCAGTCGGAAAAACTGTCCCAGGATGAATTGAGTGTGCTGCTCAATTTTGATCCCAAATGTGCGGTGGCCGCCATCAGTGATGAGCAGGTGGCCAGTCAGAACATCATTTTTCTGGGGAACAAGGGATGGAACCTGATGCGCCTCAAGCAGATCGGGATCCAGGTGCCCGAGGGGTTCATCATCACCACGGAAGTGTTCCGGTGTCTGGATCTCATCGATACCTACACCCCGGCATCGGTCAATTTCAAACAGCAGGTGGCCCATATGATGTCCCGGTTGGAGCAGCAGACCGGGCAGGTACTGGGTGATCCTGAAAAACCGCTGCTTTTGTCGGTACGTTCCGGATCTTCCATTTCCCAGCCGGGCATGATGGATTCTTTTTTGAATGTGGGGATCAATGAAGAGATTGCCGATGCCATTGCTCAAAAAACCGGCAATCCCTGGTTTGCCTGGGACAGCTACCGGCGGTTCCTTCAACAGTACGGCATGACGTTCGGCATTCACCGGGATGAATTCGACCAGATCATCGCGGTCCATAAAAAACAGGCGGGCATTGATTTCAAGCGCCATTTCACCGGCCCTCAGATGAAAGCCGTGGCCATGGCCTATAAAAATCAGCTCCTGATCAAAGGAATCAATCTGGTGGAATCCCCTGTGGATCAGCTTTTTCTGGCCATTCACAAAGTGTTTTCCTCCTGGAATGCCAAGCGGGCTATCGATTACCGCCGGATCATGGGGATTTCCGATGACTGGGGCACTGCGGTCACGGTCCAGGCCATGGTGTTCGGAAACCGTTCCCGGGAGTCCGGATCCGGGGTGGCTTTCAGCCACAGCCCGAAACTGCCCGGGGATGCCATCCGGCTGTGGGGGGATTTTACCATCGGCAACCAGGGCGAGGATGTGGTGGCCGGTCTGGTGAGCACCCTGCCCATATCGGAGATGCAGCGGGAGCTGGAACGGCGGGATACCCGGATCAGCCTGGAAAAAGCGTTCCCCCGGGTGTATGATCAGTTGAAAAATACCATTCAGATGCTGATATACAAGCGCAGATGGAATCCTCAGGAGATCGAGTTCACCTTTGAAGGACCGGAACCGGAAGATCTGTACATTCTTCAGGCCCGGGATCTTTCTTTGGGGGACCGGAAAAAGCTGCCGGCGTTTACAGCGGATGATGACCGGCTGAAAGCCGCGTTCCTGGGTCAGGGCACCGGGGTTTCCGGGGGCGCCATGAGCGGCCGCATCGTTTTCACCTTAAAGGAGATCGATGCGTTCCGGCGGCAGGACCCGGATACACACCTGATTCTGCTGCGCAATGACACCGTGCCTGATGATATTCTGGAAATCGATGCGGCTGACGGGCTGTTGACCGCCAAAGGAGGACTCACCTCCCATGCCGCTGTGGTGGCTTACAATCTGGGAAAGACCTGTGTGGTGGGGTGTGAAAACCTGGTGTGCAATGAAGCGGATAAAAACTGCCACCTGGCAGGCCGGGAACTCAACGTCGGTGATCATATCAGCATTGATGGAAATAAAGGGGTTGTGTTTGAAGGAGAAATTAACGTTAATTATTCGTGAAAGCGAGGAGCGCCATGAACACAGATAAAAAGAAAATTCTGGGAATCAACGGGCTGGGCCGTATCGGCAAACTGACCCTGTGGCATCATGCCGGAAGAAAGTATTTTACCGATATTGTGATCAATGTCGGCCGGGAAGTGGGGGCGGGTCTGTCCGATATTATTCATTACATTGAACGGGACTCCACTTATGGACGTCTGGCCGCCTATCTGAACGGATACCGGTCTTCAAACGTGATTACGGACGTGGATGAGGCAAAGGGTGCGTTAACGGTCAATGGGGTCAGGGTTCAAATTTTAAGGGAACACCGGAACCCTAAAGACATTCAATGGGCGGATTACGGGGCTGACATGGTGGTGGACACCACGGGCCGGTTTCTGGATCCGAATCTGCCTGGCGATGATCCGGCCGGATCCATCCGGGGACATCTGGCAGCAGGTGCCACCAAGGTGATCGCTTCCGCACCGTTCAAACTCAAACAGGGGGCATCCATGCCCGAAGACTGTGTGACCACGGTTATGGGCATCAACGACAAAGACTATGACCCGGTGCGGCATGCCGTGATTTCCAATGCTTCCTGCACCACCACCTGTCTGGCCCATATGATCAAGCCGCTGCTGGACTATTTTGGTGTGGAACGGGTATTGTCCGCGTCCATGGCCACGGTCCATGCCGCCACCGGATCCCAGCAGGTGCTGGACCGGCTGCCCAAGACCCGGGCCAAAGACCTGCGCAAAAATCGCTCCATCATGAACAATATCATTCTGACCACCACCGGGGCCGCCAAGACCCTGCAGCTGGTGATCCCTGAAATGGGAGCCATCGGATTCATTGCCGAGTCGGTGCGGGTTCCCACGGCAACCGGATCGCTGATCATTCTGGTCATGAATTTTCAGGAAACATCCAACAGCAAGCCGATCCGCCGGGAACTGATCAATGACATCTACCGGGATGTCTCTAAAACCGGGGACGGGTATCTGATTTATTCAGACGATCAGAATGTGTCGGCCGATATCATCGGTACGCCCAGGGCCGCCGCCATGATCGAAGGTCATGAAACCCACACCCGTACCGGGGCCATAAACATCAACCTGGGACATTTGCAGGGGATCGACAAAACCGTGCAGGAGAACATCCAGGACCTGGTGGGCAGTATTCAAGTTACCCAGGCCGTGATCTATGGCTGGTATGACAATGAGATGGCCAGTTACGTCAACCTGCTGGGAGATCGCACCGTGTCCATTGCCGAATCCCTGGTATGACCGGACCCTGGAGCAGATACAGACAGCGCCTGCTGGGTCTTGTCTGGCACAGCATTCCTTTTGTGGTGCTGACTTTGGTGGTGGTGTTTATCATTGTTCCCCTGAACCGGAAGATCTCGGTGCAGAAAGCCGGGCTGGCGGCACAGCGGACCGGTCAGGTTCAGAAAGCGGACGGGGCCGCCCGGGTGATCACCCTGGAGATGGTGCCGGATGATCTGGCCGAGGTGATTCGCCTGCCCGGCATGGCCATGCCCTGGAAATCTCTGGAAGTGGTGGCCGAAGTGGCGGGCAGGATCATGGAAAAAAATATGGACGACGGCACTGTGGTGGCCCAAGGGGATGTGTTGGCTGTCATTGACCGGCGGGATTACCAGAATGCCTATGATTCGGCCCGGGCATCCTATGAAACCGCGCGGATGCATGAACAGCGGTTCAAAGCCCTGTCCAGACAGCAGTTTGTCACCCAGTCCCAGCTGGATGATGTGTCCGCCCAGGTCAAGACCACCCGGGCTGCCATGGAAACCGCCAGGCTCAACCTGGACCGATGCATCATCCAGTCTCCCATGGACGGGGTGGTGGATCGGTCCCACATCGAGGAAGGCAGTTTCCTGGGCGTGGGGGATCCGGTGGCGCGGATTCTGCAGATCGATCCGCTCAAAATCCAGGTGGGCATCCCGGAATCGGATGTGGCTTCCGTCCGGAATCTGACGCAGTTCGACATGACCGTGGATGCCCTGGGCGGCAAATCCTTTACCGGCCAATATCACTATCTGCAGAAAACCACGGATTCGCTGGCCCGGCTGTATAACCTGGAAATTCGCCTGGAAAATCCGGGGTATGAGATTCTTCCGGATATGTTCGTACGGGTGGCCGTCGTCAAGAACCGGGATGAACAGGGCCTTGCCGTGCCCATGTATGCGTTGATCACCCGGAAAGGACAAACCGGCGTATTTGTGGCGAATCAGGATACCGCAAGGTTTGTGCCGGTTGAAACCGGGTTTCAGGACGGCTGGAAAATCCAGGTGACCGCCGGGCTGTCTCCGGGAGATCATGTGGTGGTGGTGGGCCAACGCATGATCGAAGACAAGGATCCTGTGTATGTGGATCGCCGGGTGCGTTCCATGGCGGAGCTGGAAACGGAGCGGCGTTAATGATCCTTTCTGACACCGCTGTCAAAAACCGGGTATCCGTGCTGGTGATGCTGGTGATCATCGTCATCATCGGGGTGTATTCCTACCGGAATCTTCCCCGGGAAAGCGCCCCGGACATCACCATTCCCTATGTGTTTGTGAGAACCGATTACCGGGGCGTGTCCGCCTCAGACATCGAAACCGCCATCACCATCAAGATCGAAAAAAAACTCAAGGGCCTCAACAAGGTGAAAAACATCTCATCGGTGAGTTCCCAGGGCCTTTCCCAGATCAATATCGAGTTTCTGCCGGGCACGGATATCAACGAGGTGCTTCCCCGGGTCAAGGACAAGGTGGATGAAGCCAGAAACGATCTGCCCACGGATCTGGAAAACGAGCCCATGGTGTATGAAGTGAATTTTTCCGACATGCCCATTGTGGTCTATTCTCTGGCAGGAGACAGTGGTCCGGCCCTGCTGAAAAAAATCGCCGATGATCTCAAAGATGATATCGAAGCGATTCCCGGGGTACTGGAAGTGGACATCACCGGCGGTCAGGACCGGGAAATTCAGGTGGAGGTGGATGTGGACAAACTGGCCTATTACCGGATTCCCATCACCCGCCTTCAGCAGATCGTGGCGGCCGAGAACCAGAACATTTCCGGCGGTGCCATCACTTTAGGTCATGGCCGGTACCTGCTCAAGGTGCCCGGAGAATTCGACACCCCTGAAGAGATCCTGACCCTGGTGGTGGCCACCCACAACGGCCATCCCGTTTATCTGAAAGATGTGGCAAAGGTGGTGGACGGCATCCAGGAAGAAACCTCCCGGTCCCGGCTCAACGGGGAGAGCGCCATTAATCTGTCGGTGAAAAAAAGGGCCGGGGAAAACATCATCCGGATATCCGACCAGATCGATGCCGTGGTGGCGGCGGCATCAAACAAATTTTCCGGAAACACCACCATCACCAAACTGATGGATAATGCCAAAGACATCCGGTCCATGGTGGCGGATCTGGAGAACAACATCATCACCGGACTGATCCTGGTGGTAGGGGTGCTGTTCGTGGTGCTGGGAATCCGGAACGCACTGCTGGTGGGAATGGCCATCCCGTTTTCCATGTTTCTGTCCTTTGCCGCGCTCAATGCCCTGGGTATCACATTGAACATGGTGGTGCTGTTTTCTTTGACCCTGGCGCTGGGCATGCTGGTGGACAATGCCATTGTGATCGTGGAAAATGTGTTCCGTTACATGCAGCAGGGGGTTTCCCGGATGGAGGCCGCCATGAAAGCCACCAGTGAGGTGGCCTGGCCGGTCATCGGTGCCACGGCCACCACCCTGGCCGCATTTTTCCCCATGCTGTTCTGGCCCGGTATCATGGGGGAATTCATGCATTTTCTGCCGGTCACCCTGATTGTCACGTTAAGTGCCTCCCTGTTTGTGGCCCTGATTGTCAATCCGGCCCTGTGCTCGTATTTCATGGGTACCCCCAAAGTTTCCGGGTCTGATTCTCTTTCCCCGGAACAGATGCAGTCCCGGGGAGAAGAACCTGTAAAAATTCAAGGTTTTTTTCTGACGGTATATGCCCGGACACTGAAGCTGGCCTTAGGGCATAAACTGGCTGTTCTGGCCGGTGCCGTCGTGGTGATGGTGCTGCTGTTCCAGATATGGATGCTGAAAATCGGCATTGAAAAACCGGTGGAATTTTTTCCTTCCATTGATCCCAGGTCCGTGTTTGTGAACATCGACGTGCCGGAGGGCGCGGATCTGGAATTCATCGATGAGACGGTCAAGCAGGTGGAAATGGCGGTGGCGGGCGCCACCGCCGGAGACTATGAGACCGCCATGGCCCTGCAGACCCATGAAACCGCCCGGCAAAAGGAATTTGCCGCACCTTCCGATATCAACAATGTCGAACACATCTATGCCCGGGTGGTTGAAAGCAGCGGGGGCAGCTCCGTGTTCGAATCCAACCTGCCCAATCATATCGGGGTTCAGCTGCTGGATTTCGTGGACCGGAAAACATCCACCAAGGCTGACCTGGAAGAGATCCGGCACCGGGTGGCGCGGATTCCCGGTGTGAAAATCACGGTGGAGGAACAGGAAGAAGGCCCTCCCACCGGGGCTTCCATCAATATCGAGATTGCCGGGGACCGGTTTGACGTATTGAGCCGGATTGCCGCTGAAATTCGAAATGTGGTGGAACGCGTTCCCCATGTGACGGATGTGCGGGATGACTATCAGGGCGGTCTTCCCTCGGTTCAGGTGAGGATCGACCGCCAGAAGACCGCACTGTTCGGGCTGACGACCTCCGCCGTGGGGGCTGCCCTGAAAATCGCCTACAACGGCCTGGATGTGTCCACCTATTATGAAGGGGACGAGGAATACGATATCGTGGTCAAACTGGCCAAATCAGACCGGCAGGGCGCGGATATTCTTCACAAGCTCATGATTCCGGGCGCATCCGGTGAACTGGTGCCGCTGACCACGCTGGCATCCATTGAATACAAGGGGGCTCTGGGGGATATTGTCCGTAAAAATCACCAGCGCGTGGTCACGGTCAAAGCCAATGTGGATGAAACCAAAACCACCGGATCTGTGGCCCGCATGCAGGTGATGGAACTGCTCAAACACATGGAGATGCCGGCAGGATACACTTATGCGTTCACCGGAGAAGACCAGGAACAGCAGGATGCCCAGGCCTTTTTATCCAAAGCATTTGTGGTGGCCCTGCTGCTGATTTTTCTGATTCTGGTGACCCTGTTCAATTCCGTGGTGCAGCCGGTGATCATCCTGACGTCGGTGATGCTTTCTTTAGGCGGGGCGTTCTGGGGGCTGGCCGTGATATCGTCGCCGTTCGGCATCATCATGACCGGAGTGGGCATCATTTCCCTGGCCGGGGTGGTGGTGAACAACGCCATTGTGCTCATTGATTACACCAACCGGCTCAGAGCCCGGGGCATGGAACTGACCGACGCGGTGATCGCCGCCGGCGCCACCCGGCTGCGGCCGGTACTGCTCACGGCGGTCACGACCATTTTGGGGTTGTTGCCTATGGTCACGGGCATTTCCTATGATTTTCATGTCATGGCCGTGTCCATGACTTCGG